>NZ_BAAGYZ010000111.1:0-20167 GCF_054778995.1 Streptomonospora sediminis | reverse complement strand
CGGCCGTCAGGGCCGCGCGGGCGGACGGCCGCCGCCTCAGTCGCCTGCGCCCGCGATGTCCTCCGGCCGCACCGGCGCGCGGGTCAGCGTGCGGCCCGTTGCGTTGCGGACCGCCGCCACGACCGCCGGGGTCGAGGAGAGCGTCGGCGGCTCGCCCGCGCCGCGCAGCCCGTAGGGAGCGTGCGGGTCGGCGTGCTCCAGCACATCGATGCGCATCGGCGGGGTGTCCAGGATGGTGGGGATGAGGTAGTCGGTGAACGACGGGTTGCGGATCACGCCGCCGGCGACCTGCACCTCCTCCATCAGCGCCAACCCGAGCCCCTGGGCGGAGCCGCCCTGGATCTGGCCGAGGAGCTGCTGGGGGTGCATCGCCCGGCCCACATCTTGGACCGCATCCAGCGCCACCACCTTCACCAGCCCCAGTTCGGTATCGACATCGACCACCGCCCGGTGGACGCACATCCCGAACTGCACATGGGAGTCGCCCTGCCCGGTGGCGGGATCGAGCATGTGCGTGGGCCGGTGGCGGAACACCCGCGTCTCCTCCACCGCCGCGGAGCCGAGCAGTTCGGCCAGCGGCACCAGCACCCCTTGGGCCGCCGAAACCACGCGGCCGCCCTCCAGCGCCAAGTCGCCGGCCGGGTGGTCCGGTGCCACCAGGCCGCGCTCGCGCACCAGCGCCAGCACCCGCTCCCGCACCGCCCGGCAGGCCGCCCGCACCGCGCCGCCGGTCACATACGACTGGCGCGAGGCCGAGGACGAACCCGCCGAGCCCACCGAGGTGTCGGCGGGGTGCACCGCCACCCGCTCCACGCCCAGTTCGGTGCGGGCGATCTGGCCCTGCAGCGTGACCAGGCCCTGGCCCACCTCGGCCGCAGCCGTGTGCACCAGCACCGCCGGCTCGCCGCCGACCGCCTCCAGGCACACCCGCGCGGTCGAATAGTCGTCGAAAGACTCCGAGAAGCACAGGTTCTTCAGCCCGACCCCGTAGCCGACACCGCGCACCACGTCCGCGCCGCGGCCGGTGTTGGCGAGCCCGCCCGGCAGCGTGCGGGGATCGTCGGGATCGTCCAGTTCGCCGCGCTCCGGCGGCAGCGGCGCCGCGCGCGCCCGCTCCAGCATTTCGGCCATCGGCAGCGGCATGTCGATCCGCTGGCCGGTGGCCAGGCGCGAACCCTGCGACAGCGCATTGCGGGCGCGCAGGTCCACCGGGTGCATGCCCAGCTCGGCGGCCAGCCGGTCCATCTGGGACTCGTAGCCGAAGCACGCCTGCACTGCGCCGAAACCCCGCATCGCCCCGCACGGCGGGTTGTTGGTGTAGACACCGTAGGCGTCCACCGACACGTGCGGGACCGCATAGGGGCCCACACCCAGCGACGACGCCACCCCCACGACCGCGCCGGTGGTCGAGGCGTAGGCGCCGCCGTCGAGCACGATTTCCAGCGCCGCATACAGCAGCCGCCCGCCGGCGTCGGCGCCGTGCTCGAAGCGCATGGCGGCGGGGTGGCGGTGAACGTGGCCGAAGAACGACTCCTTGCGGTTGTACACGAACTTCACCGGGCGGCCGGTGCGCAGCGCCAGCATGCAGGCGTGGATCTGCATGGACAGGTCCTCGCGGGCACCGAACGCGCCGCCCACCCCCGCCAGGGTGATCCGCACCCGGTCGGCGTCCAAGCCCAGGCAGGGCGCGATCTGGCCCTGGTCCACGTGCAGCCACTGGGTGGCGGCGTACAGGTCGACGCCGCCGTCGGCGGCGGGAACCGCGAGCCCCGACTCCGGGCCGAGAAAGGCCTGGTCCTGCATGCCCACCCGGTACTCGCCGCGCACCACCGCCGCGGCCCGGGCCCGCAGGCCGGCAACTGCGGCGCCGGCTGCGAAGTCGCCGGTACGCACCGGTTGGTGGCGGACGATATTGCCGCGCTGGTTGTATCCGGGGCGGACGGGCGGGTCCTGGTCCCCGTGCACCAGCGCGCAGCCGGGGTCGAAGGCGGCCTTGCGCGCGTCGGTGACGGGCTCCAGCACCTCGTAGTCGACGCGGATGCGTTCCAGGGCCCGGCGCGCGGTCTCGGGATGGTCGGCGGCGGCGATCGCCACCGGCTCGCCCTGGTAGCGCACCCGGCCCGCGGCCAGCACCGGCTGGTCCGCGATCTCCAGGCCGAACCGGTTCTCGCCGGGCACATCCTCGTGGGTGAGCACGGCCTGCACGCCCGGCACCGCCAGCGCCGCGGCCGTGTCGATCGAACGGATCCGCGCGTGGGGATGCGGGCTGCGCAGCGTCATCCCCCACAGCATGTTCTCCATCCACAGGTCCGAGGAGAAGGCGAACCCGCCGGCGGCCTTGAGGGCCCCGTCGGGGCGCCGCGGGCTGGCGCCGACGCCGTCGCGGGCGGCGGGCACCGCCGGGGCGGGTACCGGAACCATCAGCGCTGCACCTCCGCGGTGATCCTGCGGTGGGCACGGCGGCCGGCCGCCGCCGCGGTCTCGGCGGAGACGGTGCGGGACTCGCCGCGGTCGACCACGGTGGCGCCGCCAACCAGCAGGTGCTCCAGCATCGCCTGCGGGCCGAACGCCAGTGCCGCGACGGGGTCGTCGATCGCGTCGTGGCCGAAGCCGTCGACCCGCCACAGGGCGATGTCGGCCAGCTTGCCCACCTCGATCGACCCGATCTCGTCCTGCCTGCCCAGGCACCGCGCACCGCCGAGCGTGGCCATGTGCAGGGCCTGGCGGGCGCTGAGCGCGCGCGGCCCGCCGCGGGCGCGCGCCATCAGCACCGCCTGGCGCATCTCGCCGGCCAGGCCGGAGAGCTCGCTGGAGGCGGGGCCGTCGACCCCCAGCCCCACCGGCGCGCCCGCCTGCACCAGGTCGGCGGCGCGGCAGATGCCCGCGCCCAGCCGGGCGTTGGAGCTGGGGCAGTGCGCGACGCCGGTGCCTGCGGCCGCCAGCCGCGCGATCTCCTCGCCGCCGAGGTGGACGGCGTGCGCGATCCACACATCAGGGCCCAGCCACCCCAGCTCCTCGGCGTAGTCGAGGGGTGCGGCGCCGAACTCGGCCAGGCACCGCTCGTGTTCCTCGCGGGTCTCGGCGAGGTGGGTGTGCATCCGCACGCCCTTGGCGCGGGCCAGTTCGCCGGAGCGCGCCATCAGGTCGCGGCCGGCCGTGAACGGCGAGCACGGCGCGACCGCCACCCGCGTCATCGAGTCGAAGGCGGGATCGTGGTGGGCGTCGATGGCGGCCTCGGTCGCGGCGAGCGCACCGTCCAGTGTCTCGACGACGCTGTCGGGAGGCAGCCCGCCCGCTGAGCGGCCCCGGTCCATCGAGCCGCGCGCAAGGTCCAGCCGGATGCCGGCCGCGCGCACCGCCTCGACCTCGGCGGCGGCGATGTCGCCGGCGCCGGCCGGGAAGAGGTAGGGGTGGTCGGAGAGGGTGGTGCAGCCCGTCAATGCCAACCAGACCGCACCGGCGGTGGCGGTTTCGGCGGCGGTGCGGGCGTCCAGGCGGCTCCACAGCGCATAGGAGCCGGTCAGCCACTCGAACAGGGTCGAGTCGGCGAACATGGCCTGGGTGGCCCACTGGTAGAGGTGGTGGTGGGTGTTGACCAGCCCGGGGGTGGCCAGGCAGCCGCGGCCGTCGATGCGCTTGGCGCCGGGCACCTCCGGCGCCGGGCCGGCCGCGGCACGGGTGATGATCCCGTCGGTGGCCACGATGTGGCCGGGTGCGTACTCGGTGCCCTCGGTGCCGTCGCCCGCGGCGATGTGGGCGCCGTCGATCACGACGGTACTCATGGTGTTGCCTCCCTGCCGGTTGCGCTCGGTTGCGGTTGCGTGTGCGAGAGGGCGGGCGGGCAGGCCCCGCCGCCGGGCCGGCCCCGGCCTCCGGCCACCCGCGCCCGCGCAGGCGCATGCGTCCTCATCCGGATGCTCCCGGTCCGGCCGCGGCCGCATGCTGCCGTTCGGCGGCCAGCCGCACCGCGTCGATGATCTTCTCGTAGCCCGTGCACCGGCACAGGTTGCCCGCCAGCGCCTCCCGGATCTCGGCGGCGCCGGGCACGGGACCGCCCGCGCCCGCGGTGCGGGCGATGAGGTCGTGGGCCTGGACCACCAGCCCGGGCGTGCAGAACCCGCACTGCACCGCGCCCGCCTCGACGAACGCTTCCTGCACGGTGCCGAGCCGGGGAGCGGCAGCCGCATCGGAGCCCGTGCCGGTTTCGGGGGCGGAGCCGCCGCCGGTGTCCGCGGGCGCGGTCAGCCCTTCCACGGTGCGCACCCGGCGGTGCTGGACCTGGCAGGCCGCCACCAGGCACGCGCACACCGTGACTCCGTCCAGATACACAGTGCAGGACCCGCACTCGCCCTGCTCGCAGGCGTTCTTGCTGCCGGGCAGGCCCAGGCGCTCCCGCAGCACGAACAGCAGGCTCTCGCCGGCCCGGACACCGTCCGCGGCGGCTTCCTCGCCGTTCACCGTAAAAGCGACATGCATCAGCGGCCCTCCTTGAGGTGGTCCCTCCGGTAGTCGGCGGCGCACCGCTGCCAGGCGCGGCGCGCCAGCACCGACAGCGCGTGCCTGCGGTAGACGGCGCTGCCGCGCACGTCGTCGATGGGTTCGGCCGCCGCGGCCACCAGTTCCCCGAACCGCTTCGCGGCCGCCTCCGGCGGGTCGGCGCCGCCGTCCCAGTCGAACTCCGCCGCCAAGAAATCCTCGGCCTGCACGCACCGCAGCGGCCGCGGCCCGGCTGAGCCGATGCCGGTGCCGGCCTCGCGGGCGGCGGCGTCGAGCACCAGGCAGAACGAGGCGACCGCGATGACCATGGCATTGCGCGGGCCGACCTTGCCGAACCGCTGCGGGCCGGCGGGGGAAGGCAGCAGTACCGCCGCGATCAACTCGTCCTCCTCCAGCACACTGCGGCCCGGCCCCAGGTAGAACCTGCGCGCCGGCACCCGCCGCACACCGCGCACCGACACCAGTTCCACCAGCGCGCCGGCGGCCACCAGTGGCGGGTGGCAGTCGCCGGCCGGCGACGCCGTCCCCAGGTTCCCGCCGACCGAGCCGCGGTTGCGGATCTGCGGCGAGGCCACCGAGCGGGCCGCCTGCGCCAGCGCCGGGGCTTGCCCTGCCAGGTGCCCGACCACATCGGTGTAGGGCACGCCCGCCCCCAGCCGCAGATAGGGGCCTTCGGGCGCCCACTGCAACGGCTCGGCGATCCGGGTGAGGTCGAGCAGGGCCGGCGGTCGGCGCCGGTCGAAGTTCAGGTCCACCATCACGTCAGTGCCGCCCATGATCGGTACCGCGTCGGGTCGCTCGCTCTTGGCGGCCAGCGCGTCCGCCCAGGTGGCGGGGGCGATGAATTCCATCGGCGGTCCTCTTCGGCTTGCGGGCGCGGGCGGGCGCCGCGGCGGGCGGGCGGCGGCGCGCCAACCCCGGTGCCAGCAGTAGACCCCCGTGCAGCGGTCCGCGGCCAGCACGCGATGGCATGAAGTGTGCGGACGGCCACCGTTCGCTTCTCGTTGTTTCCTACAACCGCGCGCGTGGGTTAGCGTGTCCGCCACGCGGGAGGGCGCACACGGCGGCGCAGTTGCGCTGCCCGCGCCGACCGCGCCGACCCAGGGAGTGGCTGATGCGCATCAGCGATCTGGTCGCGACCGCACACCTGCAGTTGCGGTTCCTGACGGGCTCCGAGCACGCCGACCGCGAGATCGGCCGCGTCTACACCACCGACCTGCTCCACCCCGAGCGCTACCTCAGCGGCGGCGAGCTGGTGCTGACCGGGTTGATGTGGCGCCGCGGCCCGGACGATCCCGACACCTTCGTACGCGTCCTCACCGAGTCGGGCGCGGCCGGCCTGGGCGCGGGTGCCGCGTTGGGGGCCGTGCCCGCCGATCTGGTGGCCGCCTGCGAACGCCGCGGGCTCCCGTTGATCGAGGTCCCCGCCGAAACCTCCTTTGCCGCGGTCGCCGAAGAGGTGCAGCGCGCGCAGACCGGCAGCCTGCTCGCCGGCGTCGCCGAGACCCGCCGCCTCCACCGCCGGCTCATGGCCGACCTGGCCGCCGGCGCCGATTTTCCCGGCGTCTTCGCGGTGGCCGCCGAACAGGCGGGCCTGCCGTGCTGGGTGGTCTCCAGCACGGGCCGGCCGCTGGCCGCCGCCGGGACGGACCTGACACGCCAGGAACGCCAACGCCTTGCCGGGCAGGCGTTGCGGCGGCCCCGCCGGCACACCGCCGAGTTGCCCGCCCCCGGCGGGTCCGGGCGGCGGGTGACTCTGGTGCCGGTGGGGGCGCGGGAGTCCCATCCGCTCGTCGGCTGGGTGCTGGCCGTCGAGGGCGACACCGATGCCTGGCCCGAGGGCGGCGGCGAATCCGTCGACGAGCTGGCCGCCTTGGCGGGCCTGGCGCGCAGCCTGGGCGAGCAGCGGGCCGCCGACGACGCCCGCCACGTCCAAGGGCTGCCGCGGCTACTGGCGGCCCAGCGCTTCGATGAGGCCGCCGCGCTGCTGCAGGTGGCCGGTTTCCCGGACGAGGAGGAACGCGCCCGCGCCCGCCACGTGCTCGTCAGCGCCGCTCTGGTGCCCGAGCCCGCGGACTGCGACCTGGCGCGGCAGGTGCTGGACGAACTGGTGGCCGGCCTGCCCGCGGCGGCGGTGGCGGGCGACGGCGCGGCGATCGCCGTTGTCGGGGTGCCGGTGTCCGCGGCGGGGCGCGACGAGGGGGACCGGCCCGGCGGGGCCGAGACGGCCGGCGAAGCCGCGGATGCGGGCGGCGGGGCCGAGGAGCTGCGCGCCGAACTCGCCCGCCGTGCGGCGCTGCTGGAGCCGGGTCTGGGCGAACACCGCCTGGCCTTGGGCGTCAGCGCAGCGGTCCCCGGCATCGCCGCCCTGCGCGGCGCCGCACGCGAGGCCGAACACGCCCGCCGCCTGGCCGAATTGCGCGGCGGCCGTTCCCAGGTGGCCGCCGGCACCGAACTCGACTCCCACGAACTACTGCTTGCCGCGGTACCGGAGGAGGTCCGCACCTCCTACCGCGACCGCCTGCTCGGGCCGCTGATCGACTACGACAGCACCCACCGTTCGGACCTGGTGGCGACCCTGGACCGTTTCCTGCTGTACTCGGGCTCCTGGCAGCGCTGCGCAACGGAGATGCACGTGCACGTCAACACGCTGCGCTACCGCATAGGCCGTGTCGAGGAACTCACCGGCCGCGACCTGTCGAGCCTGGAGACCCGCGTCGACTTCTACCTGGCGCTGAAACTGCAGCACTGAAAGGCGCGGCACCGGCCTCCGCGGTCGGTCGTTCGCGCGCACGGCCGCCGGGTTCCCGGCCGGCGGCCCGTCATTCGCCGGCGCCGAGCCCGCACCGCTTGGCCCGCCACTGCGAGCGGCACCGTCCGGCGGTGCCGTTTTTCTGGGATAGCGTCGGCGCATGAGCGACCACGACCCCGCCGCCGGCGGGGAACTGCGCGGGGCCGGCCTCGCCGATCGGGATTTGCGGCGGGAGCTGGCTGCGGCAGCGGCGGTGCCGCGGGTGTTCACCGAGTGCGACCTCACTGGCGCCGACCTGCGCGGGACCCATCTCATCGATGCGGTCTTCACCGACTGCCGGTTGGACGGCGCGCTGTTCGACGAGGCGGCGCTGGACGGCGCGCGGTTCGCGGGAGGGACCGCCTCCGGCGCCAAGTTCGCCGGGGCCGACTGCATCGAGTCCGCCTTCGACCGCATGGACCTGGCCAACACCGAATGGTCGGGCGCCGTGCTCACCGAGGCTTCCTTTACCGCCTGCAGGCTGACGGGCGCCGGGATGTCCGGCCTGCGCGGCATCGGCTACTCCTTTGCCCGGTGCAACATGATGCTGGCCCGGTTGAAGGGCGCCGTGCTGCGCGACCAGGAGCTGACCGGGGTGCGCCTGGACGAGGCGGACCTGCGCAAGGCGGACCTGCGCGCAACCGTGTGGCAGGAGAGCCGGGTGCGCGGCGCGCTGCTGGCCGGTGCCGACTTCACCGGAGCCGACCTGCGCGGCGCCGACCTGGGCGATATCGACCTCGCCGACGCCGCGGTGCTGCGCGGCGCCACCGTCTCGCCGCAGCAGGCCGACATGCTCCTGGCGGGCCTGGGCATCCAGGTTCTCCAGGAGAGCGGGCAGCATGGCCCCGGCACCCGCGGTTGAGGCGGGACGCACGGGCGCCCGGCTGCGCCCGGTTCCCCCGGCACAGCCCGGTGGCCCCAAAAGCGCGGCCCGAACGCACTGCGGCCGGCGACCCGGTGTTCCGGGTCGCCGGCCGCTGCGTGTGCCGTAGGCCGTGTTCCGTTGGCCACCGCGTCCGCGGGGACGGTGGCGCGGCCGCGTGCGGGTTACTTGGTGTGGCCGCGCGCCGCGGTAAGCGCGAAGATGCCCGTGGCCGCCAGCCCGGTGGCCAGCATGACGATGAGCATGCTCGCCATCGTGGTGCCGCCGTGCAGCCCCGCCGCCGAGGCGAGCGTGCCGCCGATGGCGAACTGCAGCGTTCCCAGCAGGGCCGAGGCGCTGCCGGCCGAGGAGGCCGGCTGGCTGACGATGGCCAGTGTGGTCGCGTTCGGCGAGATCAGGCCGGTGCAGAACATCATCACGAACAGCACCGCGGTCACCGACACCAGGTTGGTCTGGCCCATGGCGTGCATTCCCAGCAGCAGGGCCACCGCGGCCACCGCGCCCAGCAGGCCCAGCAGCAGCCGCCGCGTGGCGTGCATCTTGCCGATGAGCGCGGCGTTGAGCTGGTTGCCCAGGATCATGCCGAGCGTGTTGATCCCGAAGATCAGGCTGAACTGCTGCGGGGTCGCGCCGAACTCCTCCTGGGAAACGAAGGAGAACGCCGAGATGTAGGTGAAGGTCATTGCAAAGCTCAGCGCCATGGTCAGCGCCGGGCCGATGAAGCGCGGGGTCGCCACCAGGCGGACGAAGTGGCGCACCATCGCCTTGGGGTCCTGGCGGACCCGCTCGTGCGCCGGCAGGCTCTCCGGCAGGCCGAAGAAGACCAGGGCGAAGCCGGCCAGGCCCGCCGCGCCCAGCACGGCGAAGATCAGCTGCCAGGGGCCCACGAGCAGCAGTTGGCCGCCCAGCAGCGGGCCGAGCATCGGAGCCAGCCCGACCAGCAGCACCAGCCGGGAGAAGAACTTGGCGGCGGAGTCGCCGTCGAAGGTGTCGCGCACCACGGCGCGCGAGATCACCATCCCGGCCGCGGCCGCCAGCCCTTGGACGAAGCGCACGGCGGTGAACACTTCGGCCGACTGCACGACCATGCACAGCACCGACGTGGCGGCGAACACGCCGATTCCCACCAGCAGCGGCTTTCGGCGGCCCAGCTGGTCGCTGAGCGGACCGATGATGAGCTGGCCCAGTGCCAGGCCGACCATGACCGCGGTCAGCGTGAGCTGGATCTGGGATTCCGGTGCGTTCAGGTCGGAGGCGATCTCCGGGAACGCGGGCAGGTACAGGTCGGTGGCCAGCGAGCTGGTCGCCGAGAGCACCCCGAGGATGAAGACGAGCAGGACAACCGACCGGCGCGGGCGGTCAGTGCGGTGAGCGGAGGCGTCCGGCGTGCGGTTGGTCCACAGGCGCGAGCGCACAGCGGTAAGGCTCACTCATACTCCAGCAGGCATGAAGAAGGATCCTTACGACAGGAAGGATCACCGGGAATAACGGAACGCGGCACCGTGAAACCGCGGGAGGGCCGGTGCGCGGTAGACGCCCCATCGCGGGGACAGCGGCTGCAACACGGTTCCCCCTTTGCTAAATCCCGGTTTCTCCTTGATCTGCGCGTGATGTGAATTACGGTGCTGAAACGCCTTATACGCAGCGGTTTCGGCCGAGGTGAGCGGGGATGCGGCGGGCTGTGCCCGGGGCTGCGGCCTTTAAGGAGCGGGGTACAGGGTTTATTAATCTTTTGGGTCCGGCGTGCATGATCGCGGCGCTGTCGGATAGCCAACCAGTACACGCAAAAGGAGGAGTTGAGGGCCTCTTCCGCGTGCGGGCGGCCGCCCTTTCGGCAAGGCCGCCCGGACACCCGGACGGGAGTACGCGCCACGCGGAAACCGTCCCCGAGGCCGGCGCCTCGCGGTCTTCGGGGGGAGCCGCAGGCGCCGGCCGGCAGCGCGCACCCGGCGCGCTGCACCCGGTGGGCAGCGTGCCCGCCCACCGGGGTCTTCAGGGGGTGGCACCGGGGCGCCGGCGTTTTCCGTCCCGCAACCGGCGCCGGCGTCCCGGTCCGTCAGGGCCACCCGGCGCACCGATGATCACGCAGGAATGCCCGGATTTCAACGGTGGGACGCGCCTTCCCGCATGCTCCCGGCGCCGCCGCAGCCTCCAGGATCTCTTCGGCGCCACGGTCCTGGGCTCCGGTCCCTGCCAGGTCCAGGGCCACGAGCGGCGCGCGGGTCCAGGGGCGGTCGGGCATGGTGGGTCTGGCTAAACCGGCCATCCGTGCAGCGAGAGAAGGTCACCTTCCAGCCACGCGCGGATGCCTTCGGCCGGGTACGCGATCGTGGCCGAGGGCAGCACGCGCGGATCGGCCCATACGAGCTTTCCGGCCTTGTCGGGTTCGGCGACGACCGGTTCACCAGCCCACCTCTCGGCGAGTAGGAACATGCCGACCCGAACGAGGTCCTCGCGCTGCCGGTGGTGGACGACGGCGGCCAGGGACAGGTCACCGGGGCCGATATCAACACCGACCTCTTCTCGGGCCTCCCTGGCCGCGCCGTGCGGTATCGGCTCGCCTTCTTCGAGGTGGCCGGAAGGCAGGTGCAGCATCCCGTCGCAGCAGCCGGTGTTCTGCCGCTCCAGCAGGAGGATTCCCTGCTCGCGGCGGAGGATCACGTGGACGTCGATGATGCTGCGGTAGCGTTCCGGCACGGGTCACCTCATCGGGCGGGTCACGAGGTCAGTGCGACCATAGTCCCCGATGGTGTTGGTGGGCCCGGAAATCAGGGATTCAATCGAGTCGGGTCCTTGCGAGGTGTCGGCAACCACGGTCCGGACCCCCGCTTGCTCCGCAGCCCCATGCAACCCGTTGGCGACGATGGCGCGGTTTAGTGCCGGGGGGATACGGCATGCAGAAGGCCCGGCGCTGCGGCTGCCTGCTTCACCAGACGTGCGCACTCACCGGCTTCCGTGGCTCTGCGACCCCAGGGAACACTAAAAGGCGTGCGGCCCGCTGACCACAGGCCGCACGCCCGTTCGGGGCTCGCACGCACCGGAACGCGTGCGGGCCCCTCCACACAGGTCGGGTGTTGCTAGTCCTCCAGTGCTCCGTCGATGGCCGCCATCAGGCTGCCTTGCGCGTCGTCGCCGTCGAGGGACCAGGCCATGATGCCGCCGAGGCCCTGTTCCTCGGCCCAGGTGACCTTCTGCCGCATGGCCGCCGGATCGTCGAAGGTCCACAGCGTCGAGCCGTTGTACAGCCAGGCGGTCCCGGCCGCTTCGTCGCGGTGCAGGGTGTATCCGTTCAGGTCCTTGAGGTTCTTGTAGTCGTCGATGCCGTCCTCGAAGGGCCCGGGCGCCGGACCGGTCGAGCTCTGGTGCAGGCCGTCGCCGCCGGGGCCGGGGGCGACGCCGGTCCAGCCGCGGCCGTAGAACGGCACGCCCATGACCAGGTCGGCCGGGTCGGCGCCGCGGTCGGTGTAGGCCTGGATCGTCTCCTGCATGCTGTAGGTCCGCGGCCCGGGGTCGCCTGGAATCGGCGTGAGGTTGGACTGGTGGTTGGTGGTCTGCTCCCAGGCGCCGTGGAAGTCATAGCCCTGCACGGTGACGAAGTCGAAGTCCTCCATCAGGGCGCCTACCTCATAGCCCGCCTCGATCTTCTCCGGGTCGGCGGCCATGAACGAGCTCAGGTCGTACTCGCGCCCGTTCTCGGCGCCCAGCGCGTCGAGCTGCTCGCGGAACTCCTGCACCAGGGCGGTGAAGTTCTGCTTGTCCTGCGGGCGGAAGGTGTTGTCGGGGTGGCCCGCCGACGCCGGCCACTCCCAGTCGAGGTCGATGCCGTCGAACACGCCCGCGGCGGCGCCGGTGCCGCCGGCCCCGTCGATGACCGGCAGGTTGCCGCGCAGGTACATGTCGATGCACGAGGCGGCCAGCCGCTCGCGCGACTCGGCGGTGAGCGCGGCGTCGGAGAGGTTCTTCGACCAGGTCCAGCCGCCCAGCGAGATGAGCACCCGCAGGCCCGGGTGTGCGGCCTTGAGCTCGCGGAGCTGGTTGAAGTTGCCGCGCAGCGGCTGGTCCCAGGTGTCGCCCTGGCCGTCGACGCTGTCGGCGGCGCCGAACGAGCGTCCGTAGTCGGCGTAGGCGTCGCCCTCGCCAGGCTGGTTGGCCATGAAGCACTGGCCGTCGGCGGAGACGTTGCCGAAGGCGTAGTTGAGGTGGGTGAGCTTCTCGGCGGTCCCACTGGTGTCGACGTCTTGGACCAGGTAGTCCCGGCCGTAGATGCCCCACTGGGTGAAGTAGCCGACACGGCGGTCGCCGCCCGCTCCCGGACCGTCGCCGCCGCCGTCGCCCGCGGCGGTGCGGGTACTCAGCGTGTCGCCTGCCGCCGAGCGGTTGCCGGCGGCGTCGTAGGCGCGCACCGAGAACGTGTACTCGGTGTCGGGCTCCAGCCCGCCCACGGTGGCGGTGGTCGCGGTACCGGTCGTGGCGGCGGCGACCTCGCCGCCGCGCAGCACCTCGTAGCCGGCGACACCGGTGTTGTCGTCGGCGGCGTCCCAGCTCAGCGTGATGCTGTCGGCGGTCCGGGAGGAGGCCGCCAGCCCGCCGGGCACGGACGGCGCCTCGGTGTCCTCATCGGGGGTTTCCCCGGAGCAGGGCGAGCCGTTGATGGTGCAGCCGGCCGGTTCGGTCGCGGTCGTACCGTCGGTGAAGGAGCCGTTGAACCCGATGCCGTAGCTGCCGCCCGCCGATACGGGCGCGCCCCAGGCGGGCGGTGTGACGGTATAGGTGCCGCCGGATCCGGTGTGCTCGGCGTTCCACAGGCTGCCCAGCTCGGTGCCGTCGGGCATGCTGAACTCGATGGTCCAGTCCGTCAAGGCGGTGTCGCCGCCGTTGATGATGGTGAGTTGGCCGCTGTACCCGGTCTCCCAGGTCTGGCCTTCGGTGTAGACGACGGTGATGTCTGCGGGGGCGGCCGCGGCGGGCGCGGCGGACAGCGGGCTCGCGGCGACCGCGGCGGCCAGGGCCGCGGCGGCTGCCGTCCTGATGCGGGGGGTTTGCACGTGCGTTCGTCTCCTGCTTCGCCGACGGGGCGGGGGATGGTGCATGGACGGGCGGGCGGGGCAGGCCGCGGGCCCGGCCTATGCGGTTCGGCGGACTTTTAGGAAACTTAACTATTTGTTTTTTCGTCTGGCAAGTGGGGCAGTGCCGCGCCCTGTGCCATGCGGCTGCCGCGCAACGTGTCCGCGTGGTGACCGGCCTGGCCGGTGAGCTGGCCGGGTGCCGCTCCAGGGCACGCCTGCAGCGGGCCTGTCCGAACCCGGTCACATGTTTTCCTTGACACGGCGTCCGGTCGGTGGGTGCGCCGGTAAGAGCGGCGGGGTGCCCGCATCCGGGGTCAGCCCGGGGCGGATTTGCCCATGTGGTCGCTGAACCACGTCATCGCCGCCCCCGCAACCTGCTCCAGGGCACCCGGCTCCTCGAACAGGTGCGTGGCATCGGGCACGACGTGCACCTCGCACTGCACGTGCAGCTTCTCCGTGGTGTCGAACGAAATCCGCACGATGGGCTCGTCCAGGCTGCCGGCGATCAGCAGCACGGGCGCGCTCACATCCGCCATCCGGTCCTCGGCCAGATCGACCCGGCCGCCGCGGGAGACCACCGCGCCCACCCGCCGCGGCCGTTCGGCCGCCGCGCGCAGCGCCGCGGCGGCGCCGGTGCTCGCCCCGAACAGCCCGACATCCAGCCCGGCGGTGGCGGGCTCCTCCGCCAGCCAGTCGACCGCGGCCGTCAGCCGCCGCGTCAGCAGCGGGATGTCGAAACGCAGCTCCCGGGTCACCTGGTCAACGCGGTCCTCGTCCTCGGTGAGCAGGTCGATGAGCAGCGTGGCGAACCCCGCCTTGTTCAGCGCGTCGGCAACCTCCCTATTGCGCGGGCTGTGCCGCGAGCTGCCGCTGCCGTGGGCGAACAGCACCACCCCCGCGACCTCCGAGTTGGCCGCCAGATCGCCCGCCAGCTCCGCATCGCCGTCCCGCACCGCCACGGTTCGCACGTCCATATCCCCTACCCCGTTCCTTCCTGCGCATCACCGCGCCCGCACCCTCGGGCACACGCGGCGGACCGGCTACTGCGGGCCTTCGGCCCCCGGATCCTCCTCAGGGCTGGAAGGGTCGGGACGCAGCGGGTCGTGGCCCAGCGTCATGAGCTCGTGGCGCCACTCTTCACCGCGTTCCTCGACCGGTGTGGCCAGCAGCGCGCCGGCCCGCTCAACGACCTCGCGCATCGTGTCGACGTCGTCGCCGGTGAGGTCGACCTGGCGCTTGTCCAGGATCTGCACGATGCGCCGGCCGATGGGGGAGACGTCCATGCCCGGCTCGGCGGGGAACCGGTCCTCTCCCGAAGCGTCGGTCAGCAGCCACCGGCGCAGTTCCTCACCGTGCATGTTCACCGTGCCGTGGAACTCGCGCCACAGCTGCTCGGTCTCGCGATCGAGGCGTTCACGGACCATGTCGACCTCCTCGGTTCGGGCAGTCCGCCGGCGCGCGCCGCGCGCACGCTCGCCGGTGCCGCTACCTGGTCCGCGCCGCCTCCAAACGCGGCCGGCGGCGCGGGCAGGGGCAACGCCGGCACCGGCACCGCGCGGCCCGCACCGCGATCGTTTACCGGCGTGCCATCTCGGTAGCGGTCGGGCACATGCTCGCCCGCTGTCGTGACCGAGCAGAAGAGGTGCTTGTGAGTATGCCGACCCAGACGGAAGAGTTCCTGCGCAACCATCCGCGCGACATCGGCGCCGACGACGTCGACCTGCTCAAGACCACTATCGAGCGGCTGGCCGCCTGCGCCCACGCGTGTACCGCCTGCGCCGACGCCTGCCTGGGCGAGCCCGACGTGGCCGCGCTCGCCGCGTGCATCCGCCTCAACCTCGACTGCGCCGATGTCTGCTCGGCCGCGGAGCAGATCCTCACGCGGCGCACCGAACCCGATCCCGACCTGCACCGCGGGCTGCTGGAGACCGCGGTCCTCTACACCCAGGCCTGCGCCCGCGAGTGCGACCGGCACGGCGAACGGCACGGGCACTGCCGGATGTGCGCGGACCGCTGCCGCCTGGCCGAGGACGCCTGCCGGCAGAGCCTGCTGCAGGTCCAGGAGCAGGCGCGAATGGCCGCCGCTGCGCGCAGTGCCCGGTGAGCGGTACCGGAGGCTCCGGACACCCGGCGACACCGAACACCGGACACGGCGGCCGGGCGGCCGCACCGGCCGCACCGGCCGCACCGGCCGGGCCGACTGGGCCGCCCGGGCCAGCGGGTGCGATCTGAAGGGAGGAGCGGACATGCCTGCACGGGAGGAACTGCCCGGCACCCTGCGGCGTTCGCCGCGCGGTGCACAGGAGACCTGGATCAAGGCGCACGACTCGGCTGTGGACACCTACGGCGAGGGCGAGCGCGCCCACCGGGTGGCCTACGCGGCGCTCAAGCACGAGTACGAGAAGGTGGGCGACCGCTGGAAGCCCAAGGAGGACAGCGGGCCCTCCGACAAGCAGGCCGCCAACCCCAAGGCGCCCAAACAGCGCGGCGGCGATGAACCCACGGCCGGCGGCGTCGACACCGGTGCCAGCAAGGAGCACCTGTACGAGCGCGCGCGGGAGGCAGGTGTCGAGGGCCGGTCGAAGATGAACAAGAGCGAGCTGGTCGACGCGCTGCAGAAGGCGAGCCGCAGCCGGACCCGCCGCGCCCGCAAGTAAGCCCGCCCGCCCCGGGTCCGGCCATGCAGCGCTCGCGCGGGCGGCCGGTCCGGCTGCGGCGGCGCGTTCAGGCCCGGGTGGTTCCGCGGGGCGGATGAACCGTGCCCGGGCCGCTGAAGGGGCGGTTCTGCGCCAGCATCCGTTCGGCGGCCGCCACGACCTCGCTGGGCTCGATGCGCAGCAATCCGGCGTCGCACACGTCGCCGTGGGGGTCGCCGCGCCCGCCCCGCCACAGGCAGGTGTGCCGGGCGCTGTCGATGCGCGGCCCCCACAGCGCCGGGTCGACGGGGCCGAACAGGACGACCGAGGGCGTGGAGTAGGCGGTGGCGAGGTGGGCCGCCCCGGTGTCGCCGCACACCATCAGGGCGGCTTGGGCCACCAGGCCCGCCAGCGCGCGCAGCGGTGTGCGCCCCGCCAGCACGTGCCCGGCGTCCAGCCCGGCCCGGTGGGCGACCTCCAGCGCGAGCGGCCGCTCCGCCTGCGACCCCGTTACCGCGACCTCCAGGCCGCGGGCGGCCAGATGGCGCGCAACGGTGGCGAACCGGTCGGCCGGCCAGCGCCGCGCAGCGTGGGCCGCACCCGGATGCACGACGGCGGTCCCGCCCGGTTGCGCCGGGTTGCGGGGCAGCGGGAGGCGCAGGTCGCCGGGGTCGGCACTGATTCCGTAGTGGGCGAGCAGCCGGCACCAGATGTCGACGTCGTGCATACCGTCGGGCCAAGCGGGCCCGTCCGGTGCGAGCGGCCCGCCGCGCCCGTCCGCGCCCGGGTGTGCGTGGGCCCACAACCTCCCGGGGCCCAGCGCTTGCAGGGCACGGGTGGACTCCGGGCCGCTGCCGTGCAGGTTGACCGCTGCATCGGGCGGGGCCGCCCGCGGCCACGGAGGGGTGTTGGGGCCCTCGGTGGGGAGCAGGTCCCACTCCAGCTCTGCCAGGGCCAGCAGTTCGGCGTGGGCGGGGGGCGCGGCGAGCCGGATGCGCCGGCCGGGGTGGGCGCGCTCCAGCGCCCGGAACGCTGGAACAGCGGTGAGGAAGTCGCCCAGGCCCAGGGCGCGCAGCACCAGCAGCTCGGGCGGCGCCGCGTCCGGGCCGCGCGGCTGCGGTGCCCGCTGCGGCAGATCGGCGCCTGCGGCCGCAGCGAGGTGCGGCCCCCGGCCGCCGGGTTGCCGGGCCTGTGCGCCTGTTCCCGCATACCCCATGTCCCGACCGCTACCGCGGCCCGCACGGTGCAAACACCCGGCGGCGGGTGCGGGCCGCAGGCGCGTGCGCCGCATTGCGGGCGCAATGCCCGGCCCGCCGGCCCGCCGGCCCGCCGGCCCGCCGGCCCGCCGGCCCCGCAGGTCAGGTGTTGGCGCGGGTCCCGCTGATCTCGGCGAGCACCGAGGCCGGATCGCGCTCCACGGCAAGGTCGCCCAGAGACACCATGCCGACGGCCCGGTTCTCCTCGACGACGGGCAGCCGCCGCACCGCGTGCTCGCGCATGATGCGCACCCCGTCGTCGATGCTGTCGCGCGGGCCGATCACCGCGAGCCGCCCGCTGAGGGCGTCGCCCACCGTCGCCTGGGCGCAGTCGGCGCCGTCGGCGACACAGCGCACGACGATGTCGCGGTCGGTCAGCACCCCGACCACCGTGTCGTTCTCGGTCACCACCACGTCGCCGATGTCCTTGTCGCGCATGATGACGGCCGCCTCGTACAGCGTGGTCTGCGGCGGCACCGTGTAGGGAGGCTGGGTCATGATCTCCCGGATCTGCTCGGCCATCAGGAATCCTCCTGGTTGCGATCTCGGTCCGCATCGGGCCGCTGCGGCAGGACGCGACCGCCGCCTGCCCGGCGCGGGCCGCGGCCTGGCTGTCATCCGGCCGCTACCGCCGGCCGCCGCCTTGAAACGCGCCCGGGTCGTTCCCGGCCGCGGGCCCGTTGAGCTGCAAGAATCCTCTGGCAGGGAGTGCGGGCCGGGAGCGCCGCCACACGGGACGGACCCGACGTTAAGCCCGGCGCCGGCGCGGGTAGCGGCGCGCTCGCCGAAGTCCGGGCGGGGATTGCGGAACCGGGCGTTCGGCGCTGCCCCCGCAACCGCCAGCGCAGGAGGACGGCAATGGGCCTGGGCCGCAGGGACGAGGCGCGACTGCACGGGATCCAGCGGCGGCTCGCCGCGGACGATCCCGATTGGTGCCGCCGGCTGCGCAACGGGTCCGCCCGGCTCGCCGAGCACGGACGCTCCGCCGGTGCCGAACCGGTGCCCTGGGCCGGTGTGCTGCTGGTGTGGGCCGCCGTACTCGCAGCGGCGCTGCTGCTGATCTCCGCGACGGCCGCCGGTGTCTGAGCGCACGCCCCGGCCCCCGCCGCATCGCCGCCGAGCCCCCGACCCGCGTTCCACGGACCAACGAACGGAGTCCCGATGACCCAGACCTCGCAGCCGGCGCGCGAGGAATCGGCACAGAACGGTCCGATCAGCGGTGGATCGGCCATCGTCGGCTGGATGTCCTCAACCGATCACAAGGTGATCGGCAAGATGTACCTCATCACGTCGTTCGGGTTCTTCCTGGCGGCCGGGATCATGGCGATGCTCATCCGCGCGGAGCTGCTGTGGCCGGGCATGCAGGTGACCACGCACGAGGGCTACAACCAGCTCTTCACGATCCACGGCACGATCATGATGCTGCTGTTCGCGACCCCCCTGTTCGTCGGGTTCGCCAACGTGATCGTGCCGCTGCAGATCGGTGCGCCCGACGTGGCCTTCCCGCGGCTGAACATGTTCAGCTACTGGCTGTTCCTGTTCGGCGGGCTGATGGTCGTGGGCGGGTTTTTCACGCCGTCGGGCGCGGCGAGCTTCGGCTGGTTCGCCTACACGCCGCTGTCGGACGAGGTGCGCTCTCCCGGGCTCGGCGGCGATTTGTGGGTGCTGGGCCTATTGGTGTCGGGGCTGGGCACCATCCTGGGCGCGGTCAACTTCATGACCACCATCGCGGTGATGCGGGCGCCGGGTATGACCATGTTCCGGCTGTCGCTGTTCACCTGGAACACCGTGTTCACCGGCGTGCTCATCCTGCTCGCGTTCCCGGTGCTGACCGCGGCGCTGGCCGCGCTGGCCGCCGACCGCATCCTGGGCGCGCAGGTCTACAACCCCGAACACGGCGGCGCGATCCTCTGGCAGCACCTGTTCTGGTTCTTCGGCCATCCCGAGGTCTACATCGTGGCCCTGCCGTTCTTCGGGATCATCACCGAGGTGGTCCCGGTGTTCTCGCGCAAACCGCTGTTCGGCTATCTGGGGATGGTCGCCGCCACCTTGACGATCACCGGGCTGTCGATGACGGTGTGGGCGCACCACATGTTCGCCACCGGCGCGGTGCTGCTGCCGCTGTTCTCGTTCATGTCGTTCCTGATCGCCGTGCCGACCGGCATCAAGTTCTTCAACTGGATCGGTACGATGTGGCGCGGCCAGCTCACGTTCCCCACGCCGATGCTGTTCGCGGTCGGGTTTCTGGTGACGTTCCTGTTCGGCGGGTTGACCGGGGTGATCCTGGCCTCGCCGCCGCTGGACTTCCACGTGACCGACTCCTACTTCGTGGTCGGCCATTTCCATTACGTGCTTTTCGGCACCGTGGTTTTCGCGATGTTCTCGGGGTTCTACTTCTGGTGGCCCAAATTTACCGGAAAGCTGCTGAACGAGGGACTGGGCAAGGCACACTTCTGGACCCTGTTCGCCGGCTTCCACACCACCTTCTTGGTACAGCACTGGCTGGGTGTGGAGGGGATGCCCCGCAGGTACGCCGATTACCTGCCCTCCGACGGCTTCACCGCGCTGAACATCGTCTCCAGCATCGGTTCGTTCGTGCTGGGAGCGTCCACGCTGTTCTTCCTCTGGAACATCTGGGTTACGGCGCGCAAGGCGCCCAAAGTCGAAACCGACGATCCGTGGGGCTACGGCGGTTCCCTGGAGTGGGCCACCACCAGCCCGCCGCCCCGGCACAACTTCACCGCGCTGCCGGCCATCCGCAGCGAACGCCCGGCCTTCGACATGAAGTTCCCGCACGCGCCGGTGCAGCGCGCGGCCCGATCGGGCGGGAGCGATGGCGGTGACGACAGCGGGGACGAGGCGGCGGCGCAGCGCTGAGCCGGCCGATCGGGCGGACCCGGCCAGCGGCGGCCCGGCGGGGAACCGGCCCGACGCGTTGCGCCCCTGCGCACGAAAGCGCGCCCGCGAGACCGGGACGGACGGTCTCGCGGGCGCGGTCGTGGGTACGGGGAGCCGATCGGCGCAGCGCGCGGCGGTGC
>NZ_BAAGYZ010000110.1:0-1707 GCF_054778995.1 Streptomonospora sediminis | reverse complement strand
CGGCTCGGCTCCTGTCAAGAGGACAATCAAATAATTAAAGTGTTTATGCACATTCTTGAACGGCATGATTTCGATATTCTATCGGCGTCATGCCGTTTAATGTTACTTGAAGCCGCTCAAAGTTATACCAGCGAATAAACTCATTGATCTGAGCAAGTAATTCACTCTTTGATTGCGCCGTTCTGAACGCAAAAAATTCGTCCTTCATGTGACTCCAAAAGGATTCTATAGGACTGTTATCGCCAGGGGTACCCGCTCGTGACATACTATGATTGATGCCATGACCTGCTAGGAAAGTGTTGTATTCACCAGAGGTGTAGCTAGAACCCTGATCGCTGTGTAAAATGGCTGGTTTAATTGCATTTGTGTTCTCTAAAGCCAACCTGATCGTATCGGTAACTAACACCGATGTCTCAGTTTCGGCTACCTGCCAAGCAATAATACTATGATCATATAGATCCTTAATGGCGCTTAGGCGAAGCCGATACTGATTTCTAAGACCATATCTTAATTCGCTACAATCAGTTACCCAAATATGGTTAGCCTCATCTGGATGAAAATTATGACCCTTATCTGCATCATACAGAAGGTTAGCCGAGAGTTGCTCTTTATGTTCCTCATGTCGATCATGTTTCTTAACCCTGATAGATGCTTTGATTTCATTTTCGGCCATTAATCGTCGCACTTTATTGTGTCCAACATGATACTTGGTATTCTTATTAACATACATTGTTAGACTCTCAACACCGTAGATATAGTTGTGTTGTTCCTCTAGCTCGATCATATACTTTACAACAGCTTGATCGTCGATCTGACGCTGACTTAGACCGTGATTTAACCACTTATAGTAACTTGATCGTGAAATTCCCGTATAGGTACACAAATAGCCGATATTATAAGGTTGATCGTTATCTGAATTCACTTCTTGTGTGAGTTCTTTAATAACTTGATATTTTTCTGTTTGAGGACATTCCTTCTCTCTAATTCTTGGATTTTTTCCCGCACGGCTAGCTCCGTTGAGAGCCGCATTACGCGGGCCTGAAGCCGTTTGTTTTCAAGCATTAATTTCTCGTTCTCAGTTAATTGACCATGATCTTCTTTCGCCTTACCACGACGATCCTCTAGGCCCATCGAACCATCTCGTTTGAACTTTCTAACCCAGGTATAGGCTTGTCCATATGAGACGTTAAATTTCTTTATAGCACCGACGTAGTCTAGATCATTGGCAATCACCCATTGTGCGATCTCAATTCGTTCAAGTTGAGTTGTTTTACGACCATCTCTCATATCGTTTTTCTCCCTAGTAGTTTCTAATGATTTACCACTAGTATACCGGGTTACCCACTGATATATAACTGCCACGTTAGGAATTTGATATTCTCTGGCCAATTGTGGATATGACGTGTGTCTTGTTAGATATTTTTGAACGATTTCCAGCTTTAGCTCGGTTGGATAACGGTGCGGCCAAGCTCGCTTTAATCCCGCTTCGCCATCTTTGTGATAACGTTGGACCCATTGCTGGATCTGTTCACCTTTAATATTGTACTGAGTGCCAACTGCGTTAGGAGTAATTCCCTGCTCCACTAAGCTAATACACGCCAGTTTTTCCTTCAATGTATAGCGGGAACCTTTTCTTCCCATAAAAAACTCCTTCCTAAGTGTACAAGCTTTGATTATTTGCTTGTCTACTTAAGTAGGAGTATAGCC
>NZ_BAAGYZ010000109.1:0-1457 GCF_054778995.1 Streptomonospora sediminis | reverse complement strand
GCCGACCTGAAGCAGCGGATTCCCACCCGTACCGGCCCGCCCACCCCCGACGACCTCGACGAGCTGCTGAGCACCGTGTGGAAGGAACCCTCGTTCCTGCTCGCCCACCCGCGCGCCATCGCCGCGTTCGGCCGCGAATGCAGCCGCCGCGGCGTCTACCCGCAGAGCATCGACGTCGAGGGCCACCGGGTGCCGGCCTGGCGGGGCGTCCCCATTTTCCCGTGCAACAAGATCCCGGTCAGCTCCACGCGCAGCACCTCCATCATGGTCATGCGCACCGGCCAAGAGAAACAGGGCGTGGTGGGCCTGCACCAGACCGGCCTGCCCGATGAGTACCAGCCGGGGCTGTCGGTGCGGTTCATGGGCATCAACGAGAAAGCGCTCATGTCCTACCTGGTCAGCACCTACTACTCCGCGGCCGTGCTGGTGCCCGACGCCCTCGGAATCCTGGAGAACGTCGAGATCGGCCGCGAAGCCTAACCTCCGCGGCCGGCCCTAGGCAGCCCCCGGCACCCCCTGCAGTCCTGCAGTTCTGCGCCCGTGCGGCACACCCCCGGAGCCCGGCTCCGGCCGCACGGGCGCCGACCGCGGCTGCGCCCGCCCCGCGCGGCCCCGGTACCCCCGCAACCCGCGGCGGACCCCTGTCCCGCGCCCCCGCGCCCCGCGCCGGCGGCGCTCGATACGACCAGAGTTAGGTAGTGCATCCGATGACGGACTCCAGCGTTGAGCACACCGCGCCCGAACCGCTGAGCCTGACCACCGACGCTGCGCGCAACCTCGCGTCCACGACCAAGACCCCGCCGCAGATGCAGGGCATCACCTCGCGCTGGCTGCTGCGCGTGCTGCCCTGGGTGCAGGTCGACGCGGGCACCTACCGTGTAAACCGGCGGCTGACCTGCACAGTCGGCGACGGCCGGGTCAGCTTCAGCACCACCGGGCCCGAGGTCCGCGTCATTCCCCCGGAACTCGCCGAACTTCCGGCGCTGCGCGGGTTCGGCGACCAGGCGGCGCTGGAAGCGCTGGCCGACCGCTTCGAGCAGCGCGAATACGGCCCCGGCGAGGTCATCGCCGCCGCGGGCGGGGCCGTCGACCACGTGTACCTGCTCGCCCACGGCAAAGCCGGCGTGCACCGCACCGGCGAGTACGGCGACGACACCGTCACGGCGATGCTGGCCGACGGCGACCACTTCGGCGACACCGCCCTCGACCCCGAACCCGGCATCTGGCACGACACCGTCCAAGCCGCCACCGCCTGCACCGTGCTCGCGCTGCCGCGCTCGGAGTTCCAGCAGGTCGCCGACAACTCCGAGACCCTGCGCGCCCACCTCGCGGCCGCCGGCTCCGCATCCCGGCCCCCTGCCAACAAGTACGGCGAGGCCGACATCGCTATCGCCTCCGGCCATGCGGGTGAGCCCGATCTGCCGGGCACGTTCGTGGATTACGAGTTGTCTCCGCGC
>NZ_BAAGYZ010000108.1:0-7568 GCF_054778995.1 Streptomonospora sediminis | reverse complement strand
TGTGGCGGGGGCGGTGCTGGTGGCGGGGTTGGGTTTTTCGGTGATGAGGGGTTGGTTGGGTGTGGCTGGGGTGTAGGGGGGTGGGGGTGTGTTGTGTGTGTTGGTGGAGCGGAGCTTTTCGATGAAGTTGCTGAGCTGTTGGCGGTGGATGTCGGCGGTGGTGGGGCGGTCGGGTTCGGTGGTGTCGGTGCTGTCGTGGGGGTATGGGGGCGGTGCGACGGTGGGTGTGTTGTCGTCCTCGGTGGGGCCGGCGGCGAGGTCTTCTGCGCTATAGGTGGTGTTGGTCGGGCCGGCCGTGTCGGTCGTGTCGGTGGCGCCCGCCGGGTCGGCGGCGTCGGTGGCGTCGGTTGTGCCGGCCTCGCGTGCGTGCGGGGCGGTTTGGGGTGATCCCTGGCTGGACCGCTGGTTTTGCGGCTGCGGCTGCGGCTGCGGCTGCTGCTGCGGTGGCGGCGGCGGGGTCCGGGTCGGGTGCGGGGGCCGCGGTGCGGCACCCGATCCAGCTGGAGCCGGTCCGGTACCCGAACCGGAACCCGAGGCCGGTGCGGTGCCCGAACCCGAACCGGCACCCGGTGGCCCTTGCCTCGGATCCGGCGGCCCCTGCCCCGAACCCGCCGGAGCCGTCGTGGTCGGCGTGGCAGCGGGCACGCTGTCAGCCAGGCTGTTGCGGATCTCCGTCAGGGTTCGGATCCACGACCGGTGTTCGTTCAGGTAGTCGTCGACATTGTCGTCGTACTGCCCTTTCAGGCGCTCATACTCTTCCGCCAGCGCCGTGAACTCACGCGCCGGATTGTTGTGGCTGTTGTAACGGTCGGTGCCCGGGCGGTTGTCCACTACCGCTGCAGCGGCCGAATTGAGCGGCACCCGCGAATCGAGCATCCCGTCCTCGGAGTGCGCGAGCGCATCGATGTGCCGCCGCATGTCCCTGAGGGCGGTCTCGGGCGCGGCGCGGTCCGGGTCGAGGAACCCCAGCTGGATGGCGTCCGACCGGGAGTACCAGGCGGCCTGTCTGGTGGTGGTCGTCGCGACGAACGCGTCCCCGGTCGGTTGATCGTTGGTATTGCGGTTCTGGGTCAGCACCGTCCAGTCCGCGTCGAACTCCACGAGGTAGAGCGCATCGTCGATGTTGCTCTTGTCGGTAGAGCTCCCTTTCGAGGTGAACGGTGCGGCGCTGCTCCCACCGCTGTTGTGCGTTGCCCCGGCTTCGGCGGACGGCCAGATGAGCGCGTGCATTTCGCCGGAATGGACGTCGGCGTTCTGCGAAGGGCCGCCGCTGTTGTCGAGCGTCGTGGTCTGGTTGGTTGCGGGGGCGTTGGTGTGGTCTGCACCCGAGGCACCATGGACCGCCCCCGTCGGTGTAACGCTGAGGATGCGGGGGTTGCTGTTTGCGGCGGGGCGGAACTTGAGTTGCTGCCCGGTTCTGCCGACGGGCGGCGGCCGGTAGCCGTCCGGGCCGGCGGCGTTCTCAGCGTGGGCGGCGAGGGCGGTTTCGGTGAGGCTGTCGTCGACTCCGTCGTAGTAGGCGTCGCGGCCGACCTTGTGGTCGAGGTAGGCGCGGGCGGCGTCGACGCCGGCTTGGGTGAAGCCGCCGTTCTCGGTTGTGTGGTTCGGTCCGGGCTTCCAGCCCTTTTTGGTGGCCAGGCCCACGTGGGCGAGGTCCCGGATGGGTTGGCCGCCGCGTTCGATGTTCTCGGTGAAGCCGTGTGAGGCGGCGGTGGCGCGCTCGTCCCGGTTCTGCCCGGTGAACTGGTCGACAGGGGTGCGCTCACCCTGTTGGTTGATTGTGCGCGGGGTGCGCTCCGGGGACTGGGGCGGGCGGTTGTCCGTCGGTGGTTGTGCGGTGAATTCGAGGTAGTGGTGGGCGTAGGTGGCGTAAGTGCGTCCACCGTCGCCGTGCCCCCGTACCCCGCCGTGCCGGGTGTCCCGATTCATCTGCGCCCAGGCGCCCACGCCGCGGTTGGGGAACCTCAGATTCAGGGTGACGTTGGCCTGCTGGCTGATCTGGGCTGCCGGGGTGACCATGGTGAGCTGGTTGGAGCGGCTTACCGAGTCGCCGGTGGTGGTTCCGGAGCCCTCTTGCGAAGCGATCGTGTTGTCGTGGGGCGTGTTGAAGGGGGTAGGGCGTGCGCTGTCCTGCGGGTTTCCGTTGGAGTTGGTGGGCGCCGGCGAGTCGGTCGGCACCATGAGCCCGCGGCCTTGCACACCGGCGGTGTTCTGCGTGGCGCTGCCGGTCATGACCGCGTCGGCCGTTCGGTGCTGGTGCTGTTCGCGATTTTCGACCACCGTGGTGGGGATCTCGATGCGGGCGTCGCTGAGGACGACTTCCAGTTCGATGACGGCGTCGGTGGCGGGTAGGAGGCCGTGCGCGCCGGGCCGCTTGACCTTGACCGGGATCGGGGCGCGAGCGTCGGCGTGCTTGGCCAGGTCGGAGCTAAGGGCCGCGATCACTTTGTCGCGGCTTCTCCGGGTGAGAGCGAGGTTCTGCTCCGCCAACTTGCGGTTGAGTTTGTTCAGCGCCGCGGTGGCGTCGGGCGGAGTCTGTACCTGCCCCCGCCCGCGGAATCCGGGCAGGACACGCACGTTGCGCCTGTCGTTGGGGCTCTGCTGTTCCATGATCTCGGCCGGCCCGTTCAGCGATTGCCGTTCGGGGCGGCCGCTGTAGGGCAGGTTGCGGGTCTGGCGGTCATCGGCCCCGTGCCCTGTATCAAGGCCGTCCTTGAGTAGGCCCTGGGTCATCGCGCCCCACAGGGGCATGGTGCCGGCGAAGAGCCTTCGCGAGTAGGCGTCGAGCTGGGTGTAGATGGCGGACCGGTTGATGGTGGGGCCGATGGTCCAGTTGCGGGCGAACTCCATCGCCTGCTTGAGCGTGCCGCCGGCCTCGAAGTTGGCGGCGTGGTTGCTCAACGGCTGCATGGAGATGCCGGTGGTGCGGCTTTTCGTATTGGAGGCGCCGCGGTTGCGGAAGATCCAGTTCCGTTCGGCCAGCGGACCCGAGGCCATGGCCGGTGCGTTGCCGGGGTCCTGGGGCTGGGCCGCGGGGCTGGGGCCCTGCCCCTGGCCCTGGCCTTGGTCACCCGGGGGCGGTGCGGGGTTGTTCAGGACGTTCAGCCGCGGTGCCGCTGATGTCCCCAGGGACGCACTCCACATTCGCGTATCCGCGGAGCCGCGGTCGTGGGGTGCGTGGGTTTCCTCGCGTACGGTCTCCGCGGGTACGGGTTCGACTTGAACACCGTCGACGTCGGCCCGGGCGTCGATGGTGGTGCGCAGCTCGTGCGGGGAGAAAAAGAGGCTGCTGTGGTCGTTGCTGAAGCGGCTGCCGTCCATCATGGCGATGGCCGTGACCGCCGGTGAGCTGTAGTGCGCGTAGGACTGCGTCCCCGCGGGGCTGTCGGCGACGGTGCGGCGGACCTTGCGGGCGTAGCCGTTCACCAGCCCGTCACCGCCGAGCCCGAACCTGTAGCGGCCGCCGACCCCCGCGCGAGTAAAACCGCGGTAGATGAGCTGCGCTCGGCTCAGGTTCCGGCCGTCGAGATTGTATGAGTCGGGGACCTCCAGGACACGGGCGCCGGCGTTGTGCAGCTTTTTGGAGACCTCTACATCTGCGGTGCGTGCAGGCCGGTTGATCTGGGCACCGGCCGATGGGGCATTGCGCCGCGACTGGGTGACGACCGGGCTGGGGAGGGCGTCGTAGCCGAGCTTGTTGCCTTCGGGGAGCTGCGGGGTGGCGAACTCGTGTTGGACGGTGACCGGAGCGCCGAAAAGGTTCTTACCACGGGCGCGCGGCGGCGTGTCGCTGAAGTCCCGGCCGATGTCGTCCTTGTTGTAGAGCCGGACGCTGATCGCCTTGTTCTGGACCCACAGGTCGGATTTGCCGGTGTACTTGGTGGTGTCGGTCGTTGACTCCGTGGCGCCCTGGTTCTTGTTCCGGTTTCGGGTGTAGGCCCAGACCGACCTGAGCCGGGGGAAGAGCCCCGCTTCACGCTGGTTCTGCGTATCGGGTTGGCCCTGCATGAAGTTTCCGGCGATATTGGGCGTTACCGAAGCATTGGCTATGCGGCCCTTATTTGTTCCCAGGGTAGTGGAACCCCTGCCTTCGGTGCCGACACTTCGTTCGCTCTCTCCCACGTGGCGGGGGGCGGAAGGAGCATTCTCTGGCGGGTCCGCGAAGATGCGGATGGTTTTTATGTTCTTCCGGAACGTGGCCGATTCCCGAAGTTCGACGAGGATACCGTCGGGCCCGTTGAGTTCGCTGTCCTGCGATAGAAGACCGGATTCCGAGAGGGCGTCCTTGATTCGTTGAGTGTTGTCTATGGCGGTGTCGCGGGTTCTGCGGAACGGGATACGCTCCCGCAGCTTGCGGCTTGGACTGAACCAACTCTTGTTTTCGTTCCCGAGGCGGAAGTTGTATTTGTCCTCGGTTCGGGTGTTGCTCGGAATTACAAGGCCGGGGTGTTCGTTGGCGACTTGCTCGAGTACCCGGTTGGCGAGTTCTTCAAAGACCGTGATGGGGCGTTGCTTGCTGCCGGGGTTTTCCTGGTCCTGGTTGTCGGGATGCCCGGGCACCGGTCGGGACTTGAGGTAATCGCCGTCCTCCCATGTGTAAGAGACCGGATTTCGGATGCGGGGTGCCCGGCTTCCGTTTGTATCGGGCTGTTGCGTGCCATTGGCGGGTTGGTTGCTGTTGTTGTTTCCGGGTTGGGGTGCGGTGGGCTGGGTGTTGCTGCCGCTGCCGCTGGCGGTGGCGGGTTGGGTGGAGTTGTTGGTTTGGGCGGGTCCTGTGTTGTTGGTCGCTGGGCCGCTGCCCTGTGTGCCCGGTCCGGAGGCGGGCGGCGGTGCGGTGGCTTGGCGGGCCGCGGATTCCTGCAGGATCCTGGCGTTTTCAACGGTGATGGTGTCCAGCGTTAACCCGTTGAATACCTTTTCTGTGGATTCGCCATCGAAATGGATGTAGTAATTGCGGTCGGCTTGATAAACCCCGGAAGGTTCGTCCCCCCACAGCAGCGACGAAAGGCTGCCGGTGAGATTGAAGCTGTCACCGCGTTGCCGGGTGTAGCCGGAACCAAAGTCGATCGCGGCGGCAATCCGGCCAACAACGGCGTTGACCACGGCGATGGAGATATCAAGCCCGCCGCCGATCAGCCCTCGGATGAACGAGTTCTGCGTTTTGGCCGTTGTGAATCCCTTGGTGTTTGCGATAACCGATCGCAGGTCATAGAGCTTCGGTGGGTTCCGTTGCAGTGTCAGCGTGTTCGGGAACGACCTGATATTCATGATCCGGGGTTCCCCGTCGGCGCCGTAGATGGTGAGGGGAACCGCTGTGACACCTGCTTTCCGCAGGTTATCGCGGATCATGTCATTCGTGAGGGTTCGTTCGTTGGCGGCTCTGGCCCAGGCTCGCTTCTTGGCTGCCGCGTCTTTGCGCACGGTCCACGGGGAGATCTCGTCGTTGAGGCCGACGTAGTCGTTCACCCAGTCCACGAGCTTCTGCCCTTGGTCGTCGGCGGTGGTGATATCGCCGACGAACAGGGGATGGTTGGCCGCCGCCCGGCGGAATCCGCGGTCGGGAAGCGGGCCGGTGTAGCCGGGGTGGTAGGGATCGGCGAAGGAGATCTGCTCCGGTGCGTCCGGATGGTTTTGCAGCTGGACTCCGCCGGGAACGTGCAGTTCGACGTTGAGGTTGCCGCTCGCGCGTTCCGTTCGGTCGCCGGCACTCGCGGCTTCGGGGCGGTTTTCGGTGGTGCCGTCGGCGGGTTGTGTGCGCGTGTCGTCGGCAGGCGGGGTCAGTTCCAGTTCGAGGCTCATGTTCGACGCGTAAACGTCGATAGATCCCTTGAGCTCCTCGGTCGACTGGATCGAGTGGGAATGGTTTGTTGCGATGGTTATCTGACGGCTGCGCCATCCGGCGTTGATCCTGAAGATCAGGCGGGCGCCGAGTGCGCCGAAGTCAGCCGGGGTGATGCTGAACGGGGTCACGTAGAGCGCGAGCCCGACCCCTTTGTTTCCGCCGTGGATCCCGGTGGCCTGCGTGCTCGTTGCCTGCCCTGATGATTCCCGGATCGGGTTCTTGGAATTGCTGGGCGATTCATCGCTCGGACCTGACTGCTTTGTCCATGAATCGTGGTCTTCTGGGGTATTTAGGGAATTCGGTTTGAGGGAAACCTTTCCTTTCCAGATCCGACCGGCTGCATCGCGTTCTTCGAACGAATATCCCCTGGGTTGGAACGCTTTCCGGGCGTCGCGTTGTGCCTGTTTGTTGATCGAGTTGACGATCTTGTCGGTCGGCGGCCTGGAAGTGACCGTCGGCCTATTGGCGATGCGATCGACGAGTGCCCGGGCACCGTCACCGAGACCGTTGAGCGCGATGGCGTGTGAGCCGTACACGCTCATCGGAAGCTGGTAATCAAGGTCGAACTGCTGTCCGCCCCGATGGTTCGGTCGGGAGCCCCCGGGGGTGCGTCCGCTGCCGCTCGGACCACCGGCGGTGCTGGGGCCGCCGGCGCCGGATCCGCGGACCGGAGTCTTGCCCTTGCCCCGGTTCTGGGCCTGGCTCTGATCCTGGTTCTGGTTCTGTCCTTGGCCCTGGTTCGTGGCTGCGGTGGGTGTCGGCTGCGGTTGGGTGGTGTTGTTCGGGCGGTTTCTTGAAGGTCGGATCAGGTTGCGCCACCAGGTGGCTGTGGAGCGGCGTTCGGGGTCGTTGGAGTTATCGGTTGGTTGGTTTTGGTCGCGGGGTGCTTCGGCGGCGTTGTTTTCGGGGTTGGCAGTGGGTTGCCGAGTCGAGGACTGGGGCGGTTGGGGCTGTGCTGCTGGGGGGCGGCTGCTGAGCGGGACGAGCGGGATGGCCTCGGCGGTGGCTGGGTTGGGGGCAGGGGCCCCGCTGGCGGGTGCGGTGGGTGTCGGCTGCGGTTGGGTGGTGTTGTTCGGGCGGTTTCTTGAAGGTCGGATCAGGTTGCGCCACCAGGTGGCTGTGGAGCGGCGTTCGGGGTCGTTGGAGTTGTCGGTTGGTTGGTTTTGGTCGCGGGGTGCTTCGGCGGCGTTGTTTTCGGGGGTGGCGGTCGTGTTGGTGGTGGTGCGGTTTGCTGTGGTGGGGGTGCCTGCGGGAGTGGTGCCGGTGGGGGTTGTGCGGTTGTTGGTGGTGCCGTTGTTTGTTGTGGTGGTGCCGGTTGTTCCGCCGGTTGCGCTGGTGGTGTTGGTGGCGGAGCGGGTGGTTCCGGTGATGGCGTTGGCGGGGTTGGGGGTGGCGGTCGTGTTGGTGGTGGTCCCGTTTCCCGTGGTGGGGGTGCCTGCGGGAGTGGTGCCGGTGGGGGTTGTGCGGTTGTTGGTGGTGCCGTTGTTTGTTGTGGTGGTGCCGGTTGTTCCGCCGGTTGCGCTGGTGGTGTTGGTGGCGGAGCGGGTGGTTCCGGTGGTGGCGTTGGCGGGGTTGGGGGTGGCGGTCGTGTTGGTGCCGGTCCCGTTTCCCGTGGTGGAGGCGCCGCCGCCGGTGGTGGCGCTCGGTGTGGTGCCGCCGTTGGCGGTGCCGCTGGTGGTGGATTGTCCGGCGCCGGCGGTGTTGATGGGGATGTTGGCGGTGAGGC
>NZ_BAAGYZ010000107.1:0-4849 GCF_054778995.1 Streptomonospora sediminis | reverse complement strand
GCGGACCCGGCGGTCCGGCCGGCGGGGCCGCTGCCCGCCGCGCCGGCCGGTCTCCGCCCGCCGGCACCCCGACCCGCCGCCGGACCCGTGGACACACCGGCCGCACAACGCGGTACCACCATCTTTTACCGCCGGGTAATCTTGTGGTCGACCGGTTGCTCGCGAAGGGCCACACTCCGCGCGCACGATCGCAGGGATCACCGGTGATCAGCCGCTCGCACCCGACCCGCGCCACCAAGTGGCCGAGTCCACGTTGCGTCGGCCGCCAATACGGAAACACCTCTTCTTAACCGCGCAGTGTTCCAGCCGCGCAGTGGGCGCCCCGCCGGGCGCGCGCGACCACGTACCGACAGGCTCCGGCAACGCCGGGGCACCTTGCGGCGCAACCCGCCGCCGCACCTGTCAGCACCGGCACCGCCTCCTGCGCAACCCGGCGGTAGCATGCCAACGCCGCAGGGCGAAGCCGCGTCGGAGCGGATGGCAGCGAGGGCAGCTCAGCTTGGAAGGACGGACCATTGGCCGTAGAAACGCCCAGCAGGATCTCCGTCATCGGCACCGGATACCTGGGTGCCACGCACGCCGCCTGCATGGCCGAACTCGGTTTCGAGGTGCTGGGCCTCGACGTCGATCAGACGAAGGTCGACAGCCTCTCAGCGGGGCGGGTGCCGTTCTACGAGCCGGGTCTTGAAGAGGTGCTCGTCCGCAATCTCGCCAACGGGCGCCTGCGGTTCACCACCGACTACGACGAGGTCGCCGACTTCGCCGCCATCCACTTCCTGTGCGTGGGCACCCCCCAGCGCGCCGATTCCAACGCCGCCGACCTCGCCTTTGTCGAGGCGTCGGTCGACGCCCTCGCCACCCGGCTGACCGGCTCCTCGATCATTATCGGCAAGTCGACCGTGCCGGTGGGCACCGCCGGGCGCCTGGCCGAGCGCATCGCCGTCCGCGCCCCGGCCGGCTCCGACATCCACCTGGGGTGGAGCCCGGAGTTCCTGCGCGAGGGCTTCGGGGTCGAGGACACCCTGCGCCCCAACCGCATCGTAATCGGCACCGACTCCCCCCGCGTCGAGTCCGCCATGCGCGACCTGTGCGCCCCGCAGATCGAGCAGGGCATCCCCTTCATGGTCACCGACCTGCCCACCGCCGAACTCGTGAAGGTCTCGGCCAACGCGTTCCTCGCCACGAAGATCTCGTTCATCAACGCGATGGCCGAGGTGTCGGAGGCCGCGGGCGCCGATGTGATCAAGCTCGCCGAGGCGCTGTCCTACGACGACCGCATCGGCGGCAAGTTCCTGGGCCCCGGGCTCGGGTTCGGCGGCGGGTGCCTGCCCAAGGACATCCGCGCGTTCATGGCCCGCGCCGACGAGCTGGGCGTCGAACCCGCGCTGTCCTTCCTGCGCGAGGTCGACGCCATCAACCAGCGGCGCCGCGCGCGCACGGTCGACATCGCACGCGGCCTGATCGGCGGCAGTTTCGCCGGGCGCACGGTGGGGGTGCTCGGCGCGGCGTTCAAACCCAACTCCGACGACATCCGCGACTCCCCCGCGCTGCACGTGGCCACGACCATCGCCGACCTCGGCGGCATTGTCACGGTCTACGACCCCGAGGCGCTGGAACGCGCCCAGCAGGAGTACCCCGACCTGCACTACGCGCACAGCATGCTGGAGGCCGCGCGCGACGCCGAGGTGGTGCTGCTGCTGACCGAGTGGGCGGAGTTCCGCGACGCCGACCCCGACGAACTCGCCAAAGTGGTGGCCGAGCCCCGCATCGTCGACGGCCGCAACGCGCTCGAACCGCGCCACTGGCGTGCCCGCGGGTGGACCTACCGCGCGCTCGGCCGCCCCTGAAACCAACGCGTCCGGCCGCGCCCGCGGGCGCGGCCGGATACACCTACCCGGTCGGGGATCGACGCGGGTGCAAGGCATCATAGGGGCATGAGCATCAGCGCAGTCGCCGATGAGGCCGGCATCCGCCGGGTGCTGGCCGAGAGCCGCGTGTGGGCGGTGGTCGGGCTGGGCGACAACCCGCAGCGCCCCGCCTACAGCGTCGCCCGCTTCCTGCAGGACCGCGGCAAGCGGATCGTGCCCGTGCATCCCAGTGCCGCGACCGTCCACGGCGAGCCGGGCTATGCCTCGCTCGCCGAGATCCCCTTCGAGGTCGATGTCGCCGATATCTTCCGCCGCTCCGAGGACGCCGGGGCCATCGCCGACGAGGCGCTGGCCCGCACAGACATCGCCGCCGTGTGGTTCCAGCTGGGTGTGGTCGACTCCGCCGCCGCCGAACGGGTGAGCACGGCCGGGCGCACCATGGTCATGGACCGGTGCCCGGCGATCGAATGGCCCCGGCTGCTGGGCTGAGTGCGCCGGCGCACCCGCCGCATCGAACCGAACCGATACGAGGAGGCCCACCGTGCTCTGCCGGTGTTCCCCGCCCATCTCCGGCGAACGCGGCCGGTTCGCCGCCCGGACCCAGGGGTAGGGGGCGGCCATGCAACGCCCGCGCTTCCTCCGCGCGCTGACCGGCGACCGGCCCGATCCCGGTGGCAACCGCGCCCCGTCCGAGGGCGCCGGCGCGCCGCCGATCGAGCCGGGCCGCGCCGAGGAACGGCGCGAGCTCGCCGATACCCGAGGTTGGAGCTACGCCGAACGCCACCAGGGCGCCATCCAGGGCTGGCCGCGCACGGCGCTGCCGCCCGGGCCGCTGGGCCGGGTGCACAACGAGCTCACCGGCCGCCACCACGGGCGGCCGTTCCGCATCTTCGACTACGTGCACCGCAGCGCCGCCGACACCCCGTGGCTGCGGATCGAGGTGTACGCCGTCGCACTGCCGGTGCGGGTGCCCTACCTCTACATCCGCGACCCGCAAGGCGGCGAGGACATCTACGCCGAGGGGCCCGAGACCGGGTTCGCCGTCGAGCTGCTCACGGAGTCGCTGCGCGCCGACATCCGCGCCTACGGGTTCACCGACCTCGTGTTGGACCGCGACGTGCTGATCTGCACCAGCGACGGCGGCGGCCCGCTGTATCCCGAGCCGCGGCTGGAGGCGCTGACCGGCATGGTCGACCACGTGCCCGCCGACGTGTGGGCGCGCTGGGGGCGCGACTGAAGCCCGCCCCGGGTTGAGGCCGGCGGTGACCCTGCAGAAATGACCGTCTCAGCTTTGAAATCTCGGTATTTCCGCAGGGTCATCGGTGCGAACCAATCAATCAGCACACTAGCCCGCCCCGAACCCGGTCGAGGTGCCGCCCGAGGCGACCTGGCGGCGCAGCCGCTCGCCCTTCTCTTTGGCGTGGGTGCGCAGTTCCTCCTGGAACCCGCTCATCCGCTCGCGCAGTTCGGTGTCGTGGGCGGCGAGCATGCGCACCGCCAGCAGCCCGGCGTTGCGGGCGGCTCCGACGGCCACCGTCGCCACCGGGACGCCCGCGGGCATCTGCACGATCGACAGCAGCGAGTCCATTCCGTCGAGGTAGCGCAGCGGGACGGGCACGCCGATGACGGGCAAGGGCGTGACCGCGGCCAGCATGCCCGGCAGGTGGGCCGCGCCGCCGGCACCGGCAATGATGGCCTTGAGTCCGCGTTCGGCGGCCTCGGTGCCGTAGGAGATCATTTCCTGCGGCATGCGGTGGGCGGAGACGACATCGGCCTCGTAGCCGATGCCGAACACCTCCAGCGCCTTTGCCGCCTCTTCCATGACCGGCCAGTCGGAGTCGCTGCCCATGACGATTCCGACGGCGGGGGCGTCCTCGGTCACTACTGGTCTCCTTTGCGGTTGACATGCTCTCCCGGCTGCGGCCGGGGGAATCCAACCACGGCGGCCTGCACCGCCGGGTAACGGGTGCGATCCTATGGCCGGGCCCGGGTGCGGCGGCGGTCGAGGCGCGCCGGGACCCGGCCGGGGTGCGCGGCCGGTCCGTCCGCGGTAGCGCGCCCGCCGCATGCACGGCGGAATGCGGCGGATTGCGGTGGAATACAGCAGAATTTGCAACTGCGTGCGGGCACCCAGCGGCCCCGGCGCCGCTCTTGCCGCCCTTGCCGACCTCCCCCGCCCGAACTCTTGCGACGGAGCTGATACCGCGTGAATCCGACACCATCGCCGCTTCTCCCGGCCGCAGCGACACAGCCGCCCCCGCCGGCTCCCGGTGCCGAGTACGAAGGGTTCATCGGCTGGGTACTGAGCCTGATGACCGACATCGGCGAGGTAGGAGTCGGGCTCGCGCTGCTGATCGAGACCGTCTTCCCGCCGGTGCCCAGCGAGGCCGTCCTGCCCGGTGCCGGGTTCCTCGCCTACGACGGCCGGATGAACCTGTGGTTGGCGATCCTGTCGGCGACCCTCGGCGCGGTGATCGGCGCGTGGGTGCTCTACGGTCTGGGAGCGCTGCTCGGACGCGAGCGGACCCGGTGGGTTGTCGAGAAGCTGCCGCTGGTCGACCTGGAGGACTTCGACAAGGCGGAGCGGTTCTTCGCCCGCTGGGGCGCCATCGCGGTGCTCTTCGGCCGCTGCGTCCCGGTGGTGCGCAGCCTGGTCTCCATCCCCGCCGGCATCGAGCGCATGGCGTTCTGGCGCTTCACCCGCTACACCTTCGTCGGCAGCGCGGTGTGGAACGGCATCTGGATCGGGTTGGGATTCGCGTTCGGCCCGGCCATCGCGCCGGTGCTGGAGCGCTGGAGCGGCGTGCTCAGCAACGCAGTCCTCGCCATCGCCGCCCTGTTGCTGGTGTGGTTCGTCGCCGCCCGCGTGTACCGGAATGTGCGGCGCCGGCGCAGCGGTGCGGCCGGTGCCGAGGCGGGTGCCGATCCCGCGCCCGGCGGCGCCGAGGGGTCCGGCCGGCGCGGCGGCGGCTGAGCCCGCC
>NZ_BAAGYZ010000106.1:0-7880 GCF_054778995.1 Streptomonospora sediminis | reverse complement strand
CCGCCCGCATCGCGCGGCGCGCCGGGTTGGCCACGACCAGCGCGGCCTCCGCGGTCTCGCCGAGCCGGACGGAGGTGTCGCCGGAACGTTCGAAGCCCACCGCCCGCGGGCTGGGCGCCAGCAGCACGTCGGCCAGGATCGCCGCCGCCGGCAGCACCAGCACCGCGGCGACCAGCCAGGTCCCGGCCGCTCCCGCGATGAGCACCGCGAGCGTGGCGGCGCAGGCGGCCAGCACCGCTCGTCCGGTGATCGCCATCGTCGCCTACCTCCGTACCTGTGGCCTGCGCGGACGCCTCGGGTCCGCCGCTGGTGGGACCGCCGGGCGGGCCGCCCCGGGGCCCGGCGGGAAACCGCCGCTCAGCGGGGCACCTGGACCGAGGCGAGCACGCCGTCGAGCACGCCCGAGCCGGTGGCGCCTTCCAGTTCGGCTTCGGGGCGCAGGGCGACGCGGTGCCGCAGCGTCGCCTTGGCCAGCGCCTTGACGTCGTCGGGCGTGACGTAGTCGCGCCCCGACAGCCACGCCCAGGCGCGGCTGGTGCGCAGCAGGGCCGTGGCTCCGCGCGGAGAGGCGCCGAGCTGCAACGACGGCGACCCGCGGGTGGCGCGGCAGATGTCGACGATGTAGGCGAGCACCTCGGGCGCGACCCTGGTGGCGGCCACGGCGGCGCGCGCGGTGCGCAGGTCTTCGGCCCCGGCCACCGGCCGCAGGCCCGCGGCCTCCAGGTCGCCGGGGTCGAAACCCCTGGCGTGGCGGCCGAGCATGTCGACCTCGTTGTTGCGTTCGGGCAGCTCGATCACCAGCTTGAGCAGGAAGCGGTCGAGCTGGGCCTCGGGCAGCGGGTAGGTGCCCTCGTACTCGACGGGGTTCTGGGTGGCGGCCACCACGAACGGGTCGGGCAGCGCGGCGGGTTCGCCCGCCACGGTCACCTGGCGCTCCTCCATCGCCTCCAGCAGCGCCGCCTGCGTCTTGGGCGGTGTCCGGTTGATCTCGTCGGCGAGGAACAGGTTGGTGAACACCGGCCCCTCGTGGAACTCGAACTTCGCGGTGCGCGAGTCGTAGACCAGGGAGCCGGTGACATCGCCCGGCATCAGGTCCGGGGTGAACTGGACGCGCTTGTGGTCCAGCGACAGCGCCGCCGAAACCGCCCGCACCAGCAGTGTCTTCGCGACACCGGGGACGCCCTCCATCAGCACGTGGCCGCGGCACAGCAGTGCCACGACCATGCCGGTCACGGTCTCGTCCTGGCCGACGACGGCCTTGCCGACCTCGCGGCGCAGCGCGGTCAGCGCGGCTCGGGCCTGTTCGGCCTGCTCGGGCGCAGGCGTCCCATCAGCGGGGATGGCGGTCACTTGTGGTCTCCCTCGGTCAGCGGAGTCGGCAACGGCAACAGCGGCGGCTCGGTGGTGGTTCCAGCGGCGGGACGGAGCGGGTGCGGACGGTCGGGGGTCACCGCAGGCGCCCCTCCAACCCGTCCAGGTCGTCGGCCAGCCGCACCAGCCCGTCGTCGTCGGCGGTGTAGGGGTCGGTGTGCCGTGCGTCGCCGGGGCCGTACAGCAGCGCGCCCAGCTGGGCGGGGGAGTCGCCCGACCGGGTGGCGGCCGATTCCACCACGGCGGCTGGAGCGGAGTCGGGGCTCAGGCCCAGTCCGGGCCGGATCCGGCGCAGTGTCCCGGCGCGCAGCGCGGCGGCGGCGCGGTCGCGGGCCCGCCGCGCGGCGTAGAGCCCGGCGCGGCCCTCGGTGGTCTCGGAGGCGCGCACGACGACGGGCAGCTGCTCGGTGACCAGCGGCCCCAACCGCCGACCCTGCCACAGTGCCAGCAGCAGCAGCGCGGCGCCCAGCGGGATCAGGCTGAGCCGCAGCTGGAGCGGCAGGAGATCCCACAGGCCGGCCTGCCCCTCCTCGGGGACCGGGTCGGGGCGCAGCCAGACAACGTCGCGTTCGCCGATGAGCGACAGAGCCAGCGCGGCGTTGCCCTCGTCGTCCAGGTGGGCGTTGGTCAGCGGCGCGCGGCTGCCCAGCACAGTGGCGGTGTGCTCGCCGGCGGTGCGTATAAGCGTGTGGCCGCCCTCGGCCGGGTAGCAGCCCCGGCCCTGCGGCGCCGTGTACACCTCGCCGCCGGTGTCGGCGGTGCCCGCCGCCTGCGCGGCCGCGAGACCGCACCCGGGCGCGAGTGTCTCCTGGCCGGTGCGGCCGGTCATCCGCACGCCCGGCGCCAGCGCCTTCAGCGCGGGGGTGGTGGGGCGGACCAGGATGCGGTCGCCGAGCCCGCCGGCCAACCGGTCGAGCTGCTCGCGGGGGAGCCGGTGGGTGCCCGCCAGCACCGTGACGGTGCCCGGGTCCGCGGCCTCCAGCGCGTCGGCGGCGCTGCGGGCCACGGTGACGTCGTTGCCGCGGTCGCCCAGGATCTGCACGAGTGCGCGGCTGCCCTCGGGGCCGGGGCCCTCCGGTTCCAGCGGACCTTCGCGGTGCTGCTGGGCGCCCAGCGACACCACCACGGCGAGGGCGACCAGGCCGCCGATGAAGGCCAAGGGGCCGCGTGCCCGCCGCCACAGTTCGCCCGGGCCCGGCGACGTGGGGGAGGGGAGCGCCGCGGGCGGAGCGGGCGCGGTCGCGGGTGCGCTCACAGTGCGCCTCCGGGGGGTTGCGCGGCGGCGGTGGCGGCGCTCGCGGGGCGGGCCCGGCGCACCTGCTCGTCGAGGTCGGCCAGCAGCCGGTACCCCTCGGCGGTGGGGGTGCGCTGGCCGTAGGCGGAGTCGTTGAACGTGTCGGCGGCGGCGCGGAGCGGCTCGCTCAGCCCGGGCAGCACCGCTGCGGCCTCGGTGGCGAGCTCGGAGGCGGTGCGGCCGGGGCGCGGGGCGATGGCGGCGCCGTCCTCGAGTTCGCGGGTGATGGCGCGCAGCCGCTCGCGGATGGCGTCGGCGAACTCGCCGCGCTCGGCGTGGCGCTGGGCGGCCGACCGGTGGTCGTCGGCGGTCAGCGGCGTGCCGGTGTCGATGAGGGCCGCGTGGCGGCGGGCGCGCCGGGCGGGGCGCAGGTAGACCACGAGCGCCACCAGCAGGGCGGCGAGCACTACCAGCAGCGGCCCCAGCACCCACCAGCCGCCGGGCATCGACGCGCCGGCCTGCTGGATGAGGTCGTTGAACCAGTCGCGGAGGCGCTCCTGCAGGATGTCGAGCAGGCTCGGTTCGGCTTGCCCGTAGATGCTGTCGGACAGTTCCTCGCGGGCGGCGCGCCGGCCGTCCCCGCGCTCGACAACGGTGGCCGCAAGCGGGAGAGCGCCCATCAGGACGGTGCTCCGGGGGTGCCTCCCGGGCCGGCGCCGCCGTGACCGGGGCCGTCCGGCGGGTGGTCGCCGTGCGGGTATCCGCTCTGCGCACCGTAGGGGTCTGCGGGCGGCGGGGCGTATCCGGGGCCCCGCCCGTAACCGGGCGCCTGGTGGGGGTCTTGCCCGTAGGGATGCGGCTGCCCGGGTTGCGGCTGCCGGCCGTACTGGCCTTGCGGGCCGTACTGCCCGGGTTGTGCGGGGTATTCGGGGTGCTGCGGGCCGCCCGGCTGCCCTGGCTGCCCGGGTTGGGCTGGTTGGGCGGGTTGAGCGGCCGGGTCGGGGCGGTAGATGCCGGCGTCGACGTGTTCGCCGGACTGCGCCGCGGCCTGCAGCTTCAGGTCGAGCCCTTCGCGGCGCATCCGCAGGTCGATGTAGAGCAGCGTGGTGACGCCGACGATGAACGGCGTGCTCAGCGTGCCGGAGAGCACAATGCCGACAAATGCCGCAGCGGTCGCCGCGACCGGCATCCACGCCGCATCGGGGGCGAGGAAGGACAGCACCGCCGCGCCGCCGTTGAACGGGGTCGCGAGCAGGTTCGCCACCAGGCTTGCCAGGAACTGGGCCAGTAGCAGGATGCCGAAGAGCCGCCACCAGCTCCGCTGGGTCAGCCGCCAGGAGCGGGCCAGGGCCGAACCCGGGCCCGCGGACTCCAGCACCGCCACCGGCATCGCCAGCGCGGTGCGCACGTAGACCCACACGGCCAGCACGATCAAGGCCGGGAAGGCGAACAGGCCGACCAGGACCCCCACAAACGGGTGGACCGCCACACCGAGCAGCACCGCGCCGAATATGGCGGCCATCAGCAGCACGGTCCACAGCAGGCCCAGCAGGAAGAGCAGCGCCGCGACCCCGAAGACCGCGGCCAGCCGGCCGCGCACCGCCGCAAGCGCCTCGCGCATGGTCAGCTTGCGGCCGAGCACCGCCAGCCCGACGACCGCGGCGAGCAGGCCGGTCAGCAGGACCTGGCCGAGGAAGGCGATGAGCGCGCCCGCATAGACGGCGGCCGTCGCCCACGGGTCGAACGGCGCCGGGGCGGCGGCCCCCGCGGGTTCCAGCGCCGCCTGGATTTCGGTTGCGTAGTTGCTGAGGTAGCCGCCCGTGCCGATGGCGTTGACGATGTTGAACAGCGCGGTGACGATGAGCGCGAGGCCCAGGGTGGTCTTGGGGTTCTGCCGGATGTAGCCGAAGGCCCCGTTGAAGACATCGCCCAGCGTGAGCGGGCGCAGCGCGACCACACCGGGCTGGGGGGTCCAGGGCCGTCCGTGCCCCGGCCCGGCGCCGGGCCCGCCCTGCCCACCGGGCGCACCATAAGGGCCAGGTGGGGCGCCGTAATAACCCTGTCCGTAACCCCCCGTGCCGGGGGCTCCGCCGCCCGCGGGGCCACCACCCGGAGGAGGTCCGTGCGGGCCGGTGCCGCCGCCGGGCGCCGACCAGCCGCCGCCGGGCGGTGCAACACCCTCGCCGGGATTGGCCCACCGACCGCCCGGGTCGTGACCGCCCGCGGGGTCACCGCCCGTTGCCTCATCCGGCTGCTCGGGACCGGACCCGGAACCGGGCGCCCGCCACATGCCGCCGTCGTCGTGGCTCATCGGAATCGGTCCTCCGTAGTGGTGTGCTCAGCCCGGTGGCAACTCCCACGGTATGCCACACCGGCCCCGGGTGCGGGCGTGCCCGGGCGGGCTCCGGTGCCCGCAGCGCACGGCGAACGCCGCGCCGGTTCATTCGTTTTGTATGCTTTCTGTTATCTGCCGGCCAAGTCGGCACGAGCCGCACGACTATCGCGGGTCCCTACGTCTGGACGCGCGGCGGCGCAGGCGGCAGGGTGGTGCGCGGACCGTCAGGCGGTGCCACCGGCGCGGGCGTGCCCTCCGGCAGTGGCCGTCGCGGGTGAGCCCGGGCCAAGCCCGTTCCAAAGATGGCAAGGTTAGTGGGGAGGACGGCTCCCACGAGGGACCCGGCGAAAGTGTCCGAAGTACTGCCGCTTGAGTGTCCAGAAAGGAGAAGGTGCGAGTTGCCGCGCCTCCGCAGTGGGAGGGAGGCCTCGTGCCGGATACACCCATGAAGGGACGCGTACTGGTCGTCGACGACGACCTCGCCCTCGCTGAGATGTTGGGCATCGTCCTCAGAGGCGAAGGCTTCGAGCCGTCGTTCGTACACGACGGCGACAAGGCCCTTGAAGCCTTCCGCGAGACCAAACCCGACCTTGTGCTGCTGGACCTGATGCTGCCCGGCGCCGACGGAATCGACGTTTGCCGGCAGATCCGCACCGAGTCCGGCGTGCCCATCGTGATGCTCACCGCCAAGAGCGACACGGTGGACATCGTGCTCGGCCTCGAATCCGGCGCCGACGACTACATCGTCAAGCCGTTCAAGCCCAAGGAACTGGTGGCGCGCGTGCGCGTGCGGCTGCGCCGCACCGAGGAACCCGCTCCCGAGGTCCTGCAGATCGGCGACATCACCATCGACGTGGCCGGCCACGCCGTGCGCCGCGACGGCGAGCCCATCAGCCTCACCCCGCTGGAGTTCGACCTGCTGGTGGCCCTGGCACGCAAGCCGCGCCAGGTCTTCACCCGCGAGGTCCTGCTGGAGCAGGTGTGGGGCTACCGGCACGCCGCCGACACCAGGCTGGTCAACGTGCACGTCCAGCGGCTGCGGGCCAAGATCGAAAAGGATCCCGAACACCCCGAGGTCGTCGTGACGGTGCGGGGCGTCGGCTACAAGGCGGGCACCGCCTGAACCCAGGTGGAACGGAACAGGTGAAGGAGGATGCCACCACCGATTACGCGGCGCAGCCGGCCCGAGGGGCCGCCGCCGCGAGGTCGCGTTGGCATCTGCTGGCCGCTCTGCCGCTGCGCTGCTACCTCGCCGCGCAGCGGGGTGCGCGGTCGCTGGTGCGCGGCGTCCACAAGCGCTGGCGGCGCTCGCTGCAACTGCGCGTGGTCACCACCACCCTGCTCATCTCCGCGCTGGTAACCGCGATCCTCGGCTTTTTCCTGGTCCAGCAGGTCCTCACCGGTCTGCTCGACGCCAAGCGCGAAGCCGCGCTCAACGACCACAAGGCCGGGCTCGACACCGCCGTCAGCATCATGCAGAACGGCGACCAGAGCGCCGACCAGGACGGCCGGGCCGAGGAGATCACCGCCCAGCTGAGCAACCACAGCGGCACGACCGGCCTCTACGAGGTCGTCATCCTGCCCGACGTGGGCGGGCTGAGCGGCTACGCCACCGTCGACCAGGCCAGCGTCCCCCAGCGGCTGCGCGACGAGGTCGGCCAGAGCCTGGAGCTGGGCAGGCAGTACGTCACCTACACCGAGATCGTCCGCGACAACTCCCGCACGCCCGGCCTGGTGGTGGGGGCGCGGCTGTCCAACGCCTACGAGCTGTACTACCTTTTCCCGCTCGACCACGAGCAGCAGATGCTCGACCTCGTGCAGAACACGGTCTTCTTCGTCGGCTCCGCGCTGATCCTGCTGCTGGCCGTGATCGCCTACGTGGTGACCCGGCAAGTGGTCATCCCGGTGCGGGCGGCGGCCGGCTCGGCCGAGCGGCTGGCGTCGGGCGACCTCTCCGAACGGATGAAGGTGCGCGGCGAGGACGACCTGGCCCGGCTCGCCCTGTCCTTCAACGACATGGCCGGCAACCTGCAGGAGAAGATCCGCGAACTGGAGGAGCTGTCGCAGGTCCAGCGCCAGTTCGCCTCCGACGTCTCCCACGAGCTGCGCACCCCGCTGACCACCATCCGCATGGCCGGCGACCTGCTCTACGAGGACCGCGAAGAGCTCGACCCGCAGATGGGCCGCTCCGTGGAGCTGCTGCAGAGCCAGCTGGAGCGCTTCGAGGAACTGCTGGCCGACCTGCTGGAGATCAGCCGCCACGACGCCGGCGCCGTCACCCTGTCGATGGAGTCGGTCGACGTGCGCGACGCCGTGATGAAGGCCGTCGGCGACGCCGAGCAGATCGCCGAGAAGACCGGCACCAAGGTTGTGATGCGGCTGCCGGCCGAACCCTGCACCGCCGAGTTCGACGTGCGCCGCATCAACCGCATCCTGCGCAACCTCATCGTCAACGCCGTCGAACACAGCGAGGGCAAGGACGTCATCGTCACCGCGGCCGGCGACCGCGACGCGGTGGCGGTGGCGGTGCGCGACTTCGGCGTGGGCCTCAAGGAGGGCGAGGAGCACATGTGCTTCGACCGCTTCTGGCGGGCCGACCCAGCGCGGGCCCGCACCACCGGAGGCACCGGGCTGGGCCTGTCCATCGCCAAGGAGGACGCCCAATTGCACGGCGGCTGGCTGCAGGCCTGGGGGATGCCCGGTAAGGGGTCGCAGTTCCGGCTGTCGCTGCCGCGCCGCGAAGGTGCGGAACTGCGCGGATCCCCGTTGCCGCTCGCCCCGCCGGAGATGGCCATCGGGCGCGCCCGCGGCCTGTCCGCGGGGATGGGCGAACGCGCGCCCGGCGCGGCCGGCGCCCCGACCGGGGAGGCGACATGAGCCCCGCGGCCGGCAGGGCCCGCTCCCGCACCGGGCCCGGGCGCCGCCTGCGCGCGGCCGGCG
>NZ_BAAGYZ010000105.1:0-51672 GCF_054778995.1 Streptomonospora sediminis | reverse complement strand
CCGCGCCGGCCGCCGGGGCCACCCTGCGCGCCGTCTTGGACGAACTGGTCCGCCGCCACCCCGGCCTCGACCGCCGCATCCGCGACGACCAGGGCCGGCTGCGGCGCTACGTCAATGTTTTCGTCGACTCCGAGGAGTGCCGCGCCATCAGCGGGCTCGACACTCCGGTGCCCGACGGCGCCGAGGTCCGCGTACTGCCGTCGGTGGCGGGCGGCTGATCCCGCCGGCGGCCGGTTCGGTCATCCCTGCGCCGGCCGCCGGTACGGCCGCCGCCGCTACCCGGCGGCGCACCCGCAGTGGCGCTTGCCCGGCCCGTGCATTCCGCCGGCCGAGGAAACACCGCTCGCCCCGGTCGGCTCGGTGCCGCCGGGCCGCGGCCGCTTCGGCTATCCGGGCCGCCCCGCCACCCCCGCCACGGTGTGCCAGGCCGCCATCGCCCGGTCGATGACCGCCTCGGCCTGCTCCAGCGTGCATCCGTCGCGGGCCCGGATCGACAGCCCGTGCTGGACGGTCAGGTAGAACTCGGCCATGCCCGCGGTGTCGGCCCGGCCCGGCAGGTCTCCGTCGGCCACCCCGCGCCGCAGCCGCGCCAGCACGTTGGCGCGGTCCTGTTCGCGGCACTCGGCGAGGAACCGCCCGATCTCCTGGTTGCCCGAGGTCAGGTTGATCCCGGCCAGCACGACCATGCACCCCCGGGGCGTGCCGGGGTCGACATAGGCGGCGGCGTTCTCCCGCAGCATGGCCTCGACCGCCTGCCGGGCGGTGGCGTGGGCGTTGAGTGCGCTCTCGCTCGCCGACCCGGCGGAGTTGTACAGCTCCACGGCCTCGCGGAAAATCTGCTCCTTGGATCCGAAGGCCGCGTACAGGCTGGTCGAGGTGATCCCTATGGCGGCGGTGAGCGAGCTGAGCGGGGTCCCCTCGTAACCGTGCTCCCAGAACAACTCCATCGCCGTCCGCAGCGCCGCGGTCCGGTCGAACTCCCGCGGGCGCCCCCGTGCCGCCATGGTCATCCCCCCGCAACCGCCTTGACGCTCTTTCGAACCCGATGCTATCAATTATGTAGCGATCGATACATAAATTGGCATAGGGACGGCCCATGGGCGTACTGGATGGCAAGACCGCACTGGTCACCGGCGGCAGCAGAGGAATCGGCGCGGCGGTCGCCGAACACCTTGCGCGCGACGGCGCGGACGTTGCACTGACCTTCAACACCGCACCCCGCCGCGCCGAAGAGGTGGTCCGGCGCATCGAGGACGCCGGCCGCAAGGGGGTGGCCGTCCAGGCCCAGATGGCCGAGCCCGCCTGTGTGCGCGGTGCGGTGGACCGGGCGGCGGCCGAGCTCGGGCGCATCGACATCCTGGTCAACAACGCCGGGATCTTCCCCTACGGCACGGTGGAGGAGCTCACCCTCGACGACTACGAGAACACCACGGCGGTCCACGTGCGCGCCGTATTCGTGGCCGTCCGGCAGGTCTTGGGCCACATGCCCGACGGCGGACGCATCGTCAGCATCGGCAGCAACCTCGCCGAGCGCGTGCCCGCCCCCGGCATCAGCCTTTACGCGCTCAGCAAGTCGGCCCTGACCGGATTCACCAAGGGCCTGGCCCGCGACCTCGGACCGCGCGGCATCACCGCCAACGTCGTCCATCCCGGATCCACCGACACCGAAATGAACCCGGCCGACGGCGCGGGCGCCGAGGACGAGCGCGCGCTCACCGCGCTCGGCCGCTACGGCACCGTCCAGGAGGTCGCCGCGTCGGTCGCGCACCTGGCAGGGCCCGGCGCCGGCTACATCACCGGAACCTCGGTGACGGTCGACGGCGGCGCCAATGCCTAGCCGCCCGCGCCGGCGCGGGCGGCCCGCCCGGCCCGCGCCCCGCAGGAGGACGGCCGCGGCCTGGGCGATCCTCGCCGCCGCCGGGCTGCTGGAGATCGTGTGGTCGCTGGCGCTCGACGCGGCGCGCGGCCTCACGGAACCGCTGCCTGCGGCCGCGGGCAGCGGAACGGCCGTGCTCAGCCTGGGGCTGCTGAGCTACGCGCTGCGCTTCCTGCCGGTGGGTACCGCCTACGCCGTGTGGGTGGGCATCGGCGCCGCGGGCGTGGCCGCGGTCGGCATGGTCGCACTCGGCGAGCCCGCCACCTGGCCGCGGCTGGTGTGCATCGGGCTGATCACCGCCGGCGTCATCGGACTCAACCTGGAACCCCGGCCGCCACAGCAGCCGCAGGCCCGGAAGGAAACGCCGGCCATCCGGCGGGCCTGAGTACGGAGGCACACATGGCATGGATCGTTCTCTGCGCCGCCGGGCTACTCGAGATCGCCTGGTCACTGGCGCTGAAGAGGTCCGAAGGGTTCAGCCGCCCGGCGTGGGGGGCGCTGGGCATCGGCCTGGCGGTGCTCAGCCTGGGGCTGCTGAGTTACGCGCTGCGCTTCCTGCCGGTGGGTACCGCCTACGCCGTGTGGGTGGGCATCGGCGCCGTCGGAGTGACGGGGGCCGGCATGCTCTTCCTCGGCGAGCCGGTGTCACGGCGGCGGCTGGTGTGCATCGGGCTGATCGCCGCCGGCGTCATCGGGCTGAACCTCGGGCACGGCTGATGCCGCCGCGCCCGGTCCCTCGAACGGGGGAGCGGGCGCGGGCGGAACCGCTCTGCAGCGGGAGGTTCCGCGGGCCGCCGCCGCGTCAGGGTGAGCACACGACACCGGACGATCGGCGCAGAGCGGCGGTCGAAGGAGGGCACGATGGCGACGGAACGGTTCGGCAACGGCGGAGAACCCCGGGAACGCGAAGGGAGACCGCCGGACCGCGGCGGCGCCGGCGCGGCACCGGCGGGGCGGCGCGCGGCACGACCGGCGGGGTGGGTGCGCTGGGTACCGGCGGCGGCGCCGGTGTGGTCACTGCTCTATGCGGCGCTGGCGGCCTATTGGGCGCTGAGCGGGCGCGGTTTCCCCTACGCCGGCGAGATCAGCGCGGCCGTCGGGCCGCTCGCGGCCCGCTTCGGCGCGGGCCCGGCGTGGGTACCGGTGGTCCTGGTCGGGTTGCCCGCGGCGGCGGCCGGCGCCGCCATGCTGGGCGGTATGCGGCGGGGGCGCCGGGGGCTCATCGCCGCCGGCGCACTCTTCTCGGTGCTGCTGCTCTTCACCATGATCGACGTCGGCCTGCTGACCTTGGTGGGCTACCTGCCCTACGGCATCGTCGGCATCGCGACCGGCAGCGAGGCCGGCGCCGTGGTTCTGCAGCAGGCACGGTCCTGGGAGATCGCCCACCAGGTTATCTGCCTGGCGGGCGGGTTCTGCTGGGCGGCGGCGACACTGGCCTACGCACGCGGCAGCAGGGGCGACTGCCTGCGCTGCGGCCGGGGCGGTGGTGCAGCCGCAGGCTGGACCTCGCCGCGGTCGGCGGCCAGATGGGGCGCTGTTGCCGTGTACGCCGCGATGGTGCCGCCGCTGCTGTATGCGGCCACCCGCTACGCCTGGGCGCTGGGTATCCCGCTGGGTATCAGCGACGAGTTCCTGCGCGAGGGGCAGCAGAGCGGTGCCTGGATCGCCGGTGCGTTCCTGGCGGGCTTTGCCACCGTGGGCGCGGTTCTGACCCTCGGGCTGGCCCAGCGCTGGGGCGAGGTCTTCCCGCGCTGGATGGCCGGGCTTGCCGGAAGGCGGGTGCCCATCGGGCTGGCCGTGGTGCCGGCCTCCACCGCCGCGGTGCTGACAATGGTCGGCGGTATCGCCATGGTCTCGGGCTATGCCGAGCAGGTCGGCACGGCGGCGACGGGCGGGGACACGGCGGCCACCGGGGTGCTGGTCGGTGTCTCCGGCGCACTGTTCCCGCTGTGGGGTGCGGCCTTGGGCGTTGCGGCGCTGGGCTACTACCTGCGCCGGCGCGGGGCCTGCGCCGACTGCGGTCGCGGCGGCGAGGCCGGTTGACCGGTTGAGCGGCGCCTCCGCCGCCCGGGCCGCTGCGTCCCGGAACGAACGGCTTTCCTGCGCTGCCGCGGCGCCGCCGGGCCGCCCGCGGCTGGTACCCGCGAAGCGGGAGTGGCGCATGTTTCGGCGACCGGAAGCGGTCGATGAGTAAACGGATTTTGTTGTTCCTGGCCACACCGGAATTTCCGAGGGAATTGAATTCATGCGGATCATTCGGGCTTCAAGGCGAGTGTCCCGGTGGAGTGCTCTCCCGGTGTCGTGGGATAACGGCCCGGATATCGCGTAACGGCGGCCGGTCGGGCCGAAAAATCCGCGGGCGGGGTGCCGGAACCGGTTTGGTCTCCGCGGAGCGCGGAAACCGGTACGCCGATTGCGATCTTGCATGCTGAAAGGTGGGAATATGCCTTCTCCGGATTCTCCGGTAGGTTCGCGGCGCTGGTGGCCGGCGCCGCTCTGCTCCTTGCCGGCACCGCACCGGTCGCGAACGCGCAGGCCGGAGCCGAGCCCCGCCGGGTCGTCGTCGGTCTCGAAGTCGTCGGCGGCTCCGGCGTGCTATTCGATGGATACGTGCTTACGGCAGGGCGGCAGATCACTACGCCCAGCGGCGGCACGCATGTTTGCGACGGCACCAACAACGATGCAAATCCGCACGCGAGCGGCACTCCCACCACGGCTTTGGATGACGCGTCGGATAGGGCCGGGTTTACCTGGGACGGCGAATGGTACGAGGAGTTCGGCGACTTCCTGATCACTCGGATCGGCGGGGACCGGCAGTCCGACTCCGTTTTCTGGCAGATCTCCGTGAACGGAGAACAGATCGGGGTGGGCGCAGTACGCGCTTGAATCCGGGAACGATGTGACCTTCGAGTACGTTTAGCCGGAATTCGGGTGCGCGAAGTGCACGAATCCGGGTGAACGTGGGCAGCGGCCCGCCGGCCGACCGGCGGGCCGTTTCGGTGCGGGCGCACGCAGGGTTCCGGCGGCCCGCCGGCGCCCTCACGGCACGTAGACGGTCGTGCCCTCGCTGCGGGCCTTGAGGGCACCGGTCAGCCGGGGCGCCAGGGCGGGGTGCAGCATGCCGGGGGCCGCTTCGCGGTCGACAAAGGCGTAGTCGTCGAGCTCCTCCTCCTGCAGCGTGATGGCCGCAGCGGAGTCGACCGTTCCGCAGTCGAAGACGAACGAGAGGAACGGTTTGGGCCGGGCGCCCCGCGGTGCGCTCCACTGCAGGCAGAGCAGGGATCCCGCCGCGCGTTCCAGGCCCACCTCCTCGGCGACCTCGCGCTCGCAGGCGAGGTGCGGCGCTTCGCCGTCCTCGACGACCCCGCCGGGCAGGGTCCAGTGGTCGCGGTAGTTGGGGTCGACCAGCAGCACCCGGCCGGTTTCGTCGGTGATCAGCCCGAAGGCGGCGAGGTAGGCCGTGGGCAACGAGGCGAACCACTGTTCGGGAGGTAGAAACTGCGCCATACCAGCAGCGTATGGTGCAGTGGTGGCGCAAGCGACGCCAGGTCGCGGAAAACCGGCTGGTGCCCCGGTGGCGCCAATATGTGATCTACGATGTAAAGGCGCCTGTTGCCGTGTGCCAACCCCTAGACTGAACGCCGACCGACCCGCCGGCCGCAGCCTCTCCGGCCCGCGTCGCGACGCACCCGCGCGCGGGGTTTCCGCCGTCTCCGCGGCGGCGGCCCTCCGCGGCGCCGCGCCGGGTCCCGGGGTGGCCGGGCGGCGGGAGTCCCCTGCGGGCGCAGACTCGCCGACGGCGGGCGGTGCCGGATGTGAACCGATCATCCCCAATATCGTCCCCAATGTGGCTACGATCGCAGAGGATTCGGGCCACATACTCAATACAGCGGTGAATGCGGAGGTACGGACGTGGGTCCGTTGGAGCACGGCGACCCGGAACGCATCGGCCGGTACCGGCTGATCGGGCGGCTGGGCGCCGGAGGCATGGGGCAGGTGTACTTCGGCCGTTCGGCGGGGGGCCGCCCGGTCGCGGTGAAGCGCATCCACCCCCACTTGGCGACCGACGCCTCCTTCCGCGAGCGCTTCGCCCGCGAAGTCACCGCGGCGCGCCAGGTCAGCGGGGCCTTCACCGCCCCGGTCATCGACGCCGACCCCGAGGGCGGCGTCCCGTGGCTGGTCACCTCCTACGTGCCCTCGCTGCCGCTGGACACCGCCGTGCGCGACTACGGCGGCCTGCCCGAACACACGCTGCGCGTGCTGGCCACCGGCCTGGCCGAGGCGCTCGTCGAGATCCACCGCGTCGGGCTGATCCACCGCGACCTCAAGCCCGGCAACGTGCTGCTCTCCGACGACGGCCCGCGCGTCATCGACTTCGGGATCGCCCGCGCCACCGAGGGCACAGCGGCCACCCAGTCCATCATCGGCACCCCGGGCTTCATGTCGCCCGAGCAGATCCAGGGCGAGCACCTCACGCCCAGCAGCGACATGTTCGCCTTCGGCGCCGTACTGGTCTACGCGGCCGGGGGAGTGGGGCCCTTCGGCGAAGGCGCCATGCCCACGCTGGTCATGCGCATCATGCAGCACGAACCCGACCTGTCCGCCCTCCCCGCGTCGCTGCACCGGCTCGCTGCGGCCTGCCTGGCCAAGGACGCACGCAACCGGCCCTCGCCCGGCCAGCTCCTCGACGCGCTCGGCGACGTCCCCATCGGCGAGTCATGGCTGCCCGCCGAACTCCGCCAAGGGGTGCGCGAGGAGGTCGCCAAGACCAACGCCGCCCTCAGCGGCGCCCCCACCGAAACCGGCGCCACGAGTGGTGCGGGCGGTGCAGGTGCGACCTCGGTCCTGGGCGGAGCCGCCGCCGGCGCCGCTGCCGGAGCGGCCGCGGGCGCTGCGTTCGGCGACCACGACTCCACCCGGGCCGCCGGGCCGGGCGGCGCCGACCCCACCTCGGTGATGGGCAGCGGCGCCCACGGCCCGCCTGCCGACGGAACCGCCGTGCAGAACCCGCCGCCCTACAGCCCCGACGGCGCACCGGCGGCCGGCCACGGCGGCCAGACCGCCGCCTACGGCCGGCACACCCGCTCCTATGAGCAGCAGGGCCCCGACCGCACCGCAGCCTTCGGCCCCGACGGCGCACCGCCGTCGGCGCCGCCGACCGCGGCGATGCCGCCTGCGCGCGACGACGCCTACGCCGACATGTACCGCGGCTCCGGCGCCGCCGCCCCCGACAGCAGGCGGCGCCAGGAGGACGAGCGCCGCCGCCAGCAGCAGGAGCAGCGCAGGCAGCAGGAAGAGCAGCAGCAGCGCGAGGAGCAGCGCCGCAGGCAAGAGGCCGACCGCGCGCACCGCGAGCGGGTGCGCGCCGAGCAGGAGGCCGCCCGGCGCGCCCAGGCCCAAGCCCGCCAGGCCGACCAGCCCGGTCTGTGGGGCTTTGTGAAGCTCCTGCCGCTGCTGATCATCCCGATCATCCAGATTCCGCTGGGCGCCGGCATGTCCTACGCCTGGCAGTGGTTCACCGCCGAGTCGGGCGTGTGGACCGGCGCGCCCTGGTATTACCCCGGTTTCTTCACCCTCGACGGCTTCTTCCAAGCGCTGTACATGGGCTACTTCATCCTGAACAACATCGTGGGGATCGAGTTCCTGGTCCGCTCGCTGCGCACGTCCTACGTGGTCGGGGCGGTGCTGGCCGCGGCCGTGATCGCCGGGACCAACGGAATGCTGTTCTACTACGGCTTCTTCGGCTGAGACCCGCCCTGAGCCGGCTGAGCCGCCGATTCCCGATCCCGGTCACCTGATCCGTTGAGCGCCGCTGCGCCCGGCCCGCCGGCCGGGCACAGCGGCGCGGTTTCCGGGGGCGCCGGGCCGTCCGTCCCGCGGCCCGGAACCCCGTCCTGTTTCCCCGCCCGCGTGTTGGCTACCGGGCGGCGGCGCTCGCGCGCAGCGCCTCCAGGAACCACTCCCAATCCGGCACCCGCGGCTCGAACGGGGGCCAGCCGTTGATCACGCCGAGGAGCTGCCAGTACCGCTCCGCACGGCGGTCCACGAACAGCCCGTACTCGTCGGCCATGCGCACGCGCTCCTGCGGGGTGTCCGCGCGCCCGCTCTCCAACGCCCCGGCCACCAGCTCGTCCACGATGGGTCGGGCCTCGGGCGAGTCGGGGGCGACGCCGGCGGCGCGCGCCGGACCGACCGCGGCGGCCAGCCGTTCGGCAAACGGAGTGCCCGCGCAGTTCTCGGCCTCCGGCGCTTGGTAGGTGCCCTCGGCGCGGCTGCGCTCCTGGGCCCGCGACATCTCGCGGGTCCGCTCGCGGTAGCCCGGGTCCTGCACCAGCTCGGCCAGCTCCACCCAGGCGTCCACCTGCTCGGGGCTGGGGTCGTCGGGCAGGTCGACGCGCACGGAGCGCATGTGGGCGACGAAGTCCGCGTCGAGGTCGAAGCCGCCGAACACCTCGTCGTGGAATTCGTCCAGGATGCGCTGCCGCTCTTCGGCGGACAGGCGCGCAAGTCGGGTCATGAGGCGTATCTCCCGTTCGGTCGGTATGCGGTCGGCGACGGTGCTCAGCACCGCCCGCCGCAGCCGCAGCATCCGGATCTGGTCATCCAGGACACGCACGTGCGTGGAGGCGACCTCGCCGATGTCGGCCTCACGGCACAGGACCGCCCGGATGGTGCCCAGGCCGATCCCGAGTTCGCGCAGGGCCCGCACCAAGTCCAGCCGGGCCGCTGCCGCGGCGTCGTAGAGCCGGTAGCCCGCGGCGCTGCGGGCGGTCGGCGGCACGATGCCCTCGTCCGCGTAGTGCCGGATGGTCTTTACGCTCAGCCCCGTGCGTGCGGCCAGCTCACCAATGGTGTGCAGGCCCTCCTGCGTGTCCATGTCAGCCATCGTGGAGTCTCCCCTCACTGGAGGGTCAACCGGCATTTTCCCCCGGTGCCCCGGTGCCCCGAGGCGCCCGCCGGTGCTCAATCGGTGTACAGCGCGGCGCCGGCGCGCAGGTGCGCGGCCAGCGCCGCGCGCAGCTCCGCCGGCTCCAGCACCTCGATTTCGGGTCCGTAGGCGGCGAACTCCGTCGTGGCGAACTCGACCGACTCGACGCGCAGGTCCACCTCGCACCAGCCGTCCGGGCCCGGCTCCAGGCCCTCGGCGCCGGCGGCGGTGATGGGCGAGGACAGCACCCGGAGCAGCTCCAGACCGCGGCGGGTCAGCCGTACCCTGGTGTGCAGGCGGTGCCGGCTCTGCTCGAAGTCCCGCGACCACTCCGCCCACGAAGCGGCGAGGTCGAACCCTGCCGGGCGCTCGAAGGTCTCGGCGCGCGTGGTCAGCTTCTGCACCCGCGAAGCGCGGAAGGTGCGGGGGTGCGGCGCAGCGGCGCCGCCGGAACCGTCCGGCTCCGGATGCGGGCGCGCCAGGAAGTACCAGCTCCCGGCCTTGAGCACGATCCCCAGCGGGTCGAGCCGCCGCCGCACCCCGGTACCGTCCCACCTGCGGTAGGCGATGTCGATAGTGCGCTGGTTCCACACCGCCGCTGCGATGGCGCTCAAGTGCGGGGCCGCCTCGGCCCTCCGCCACCAACCGGGCGCATCCAGATGGAAGCGCGAGCGCACCCGTTCGGCGCGCTCGCGCAGTTCGTCGGGTAGCGCGGCCAGCAGTTTCAGGTCGGCCGCGGCCATCTCGGCGCCCAGCCCCAGCTCCGCGGCCGCACCGGGCAGTCCCGACAGGAACAGCGAGTCGGCCTCGCCCGAGGTGAGCCCGGTCAACCGGGTGCGGTAGCCGCCGACGAGCCGGTAGCCGCCGCCGGCACCGCGGTCGGCGTACAACGGGATCCCGGCGCCGCTCAGCGCTTCGACGTCGCGGTAGACCGTCCGTTCGGAGACCTCCAGGGCCGCGGCCAACTCCGCCGCCGTCATCCGTCCGCGGTTCTGCAGCAGCAGCACCAGCAGGACCAGTCGGCTCGCACGCATGGCCCCAGTATGCAGCGCCCCGACCGCGGCTCCCGCCGATCGGCAGCGCAGGCGGGGGCGGGCGGACGGGGCCCGCCGGGCTCACCCGCCCAGGGCCTCCTGCATGGCGCCGAACGCCGGTTTGGGCGCGTAGTCCTCGTCGAACGGCAGCGCCGCACCGCGCCCCGGGAACCAGGACGGGATCCAGGAGTCGGCATCGCCGACGCCCCAGACGGTGACCCCGGCGCAGGAGTCGCCGAGATCCAGGCAGGTCTCGACGACCGACCGGTAGTCCGCGGCCTGGGTGCGCAGCTCGGCGCCGCTCGCGGGCATCTCGATGCTGACGTCCAGCTCGGTGATGGTGATCTCCAGGCCGAGTTCGGCAAAGCGGCGCAGGTTTTCGGTCATGTCCTCGGGGACGCCGCCGACCTCCATGTGGCTCTGGACCCCGATGCCGTGCAGCGGGACGCCCTGGTCCAGCAGCGACGACGCCAGCTCGTACATGGCGTCGCTCTTGGCGTTGCGGCCCTCGATGCCGAACTCGTTGATGTAGAGCCGCGCATCGGGGTCGGCCGCGTGGGCGGCCTTGAGGGCCTCGGCGATGTAGCTCCGGCCGAGCGTGTCCAGCCACAGGTTGGGCCGCAGCCGGCCGCCGGAGTCGCGGAACGGCTCGTTGATGACGTCCCAGGCGTAGATGTCGCCCTTGAAGTGCTCGCCGGCGACGGTGTCGATGTGCTCGCGCATGATGGTGCGCAGTTCCTGGGGGCCGAAGTCGCCCTCGGCGAGCCACTCGGGGTTCTGGTTGTGCCAGATGAGCGTGTGGCCGCGCATGCGCTGGTCGTTCGTGCGCGCGAACTCCCGGAGCGTGTCGGCGGCGGAGAAGTCGTAGACACCGCGCTCGGGCTGCAGCGTGTCCCACTTCATCACGTTCTCGGCTGTCAGCGAGCCGTACTGTTCGGCGAGGATCGCCCGGTAGTCGCGGTTGTCCTCCAGCAGGGCGGGGTTGGCCGCGGCGCCGATGTGGAGCCCGTGTTCGGCGCCGAGTTCGTGCAGCGGCACACCGCCCGCCGCGGTGCCGGCCGCCGCTCGCACGGCGAGCAGGCCCAGGGCGGCGATGAGCAGTGCACTGCCGGCGGTCGCAAGGAATCGGAACGAGTGTGTGCGCGGGGAACGGGGCTTGACCATCAGGGCCGCCTCTTTCGGATCCGTCCCGGAACGACGGGGTGTCCGGCGTTCGCATGCCGGTCCGGCGGTGTGGCGCCGGACCGCGTGGGCGCGGGGCGAGTGGGCCAGGGCCCGTATCCGATGGTCCCAGCCGCCCCCGGGCGGCAGCCCGGCTTGGCCGGTTGCGGCCGCCCGCGCGGCCGCCGCTGCCGCCACCGGCGAAGGCCGGTGCAGCCGCCACCGGTCGCGCCCGGAACCGGTGGTCCGTCCGACTACACCCTCATGACGTGGGATTTTACTGGTTTCGAAGCAATTTCGATATGTGGCCTCTTGGTGTCGCCCGGCGATCGTGTTACATTCGTCACCATATGGGAGCGCTCCCAACGCTACCGCAAGCGGACCGCACCAGCGGAACCGGCCGTCTGCTGCGCGAGCGTACAGGGGCGCCGCCCGTGGCCGTGCACCGACGACTGCGAGGAAACCGCCATGCCCGACCGGAGCCGTACCAGGCCCCGCCGGCCGGTGCGCACCCGCAGTGCCGCAGCGGCACACCGACCGCGCGGGGGCGACGGCGAACGGGGTGCGGACCGGTGCACGCACCGGCACCGCGCTGCGCCGCCGGCGGGCGGTTCCGGGCGAATCCCCTGCGCCCGGACACGCCTGCGTCCCCGCGCTGCAACGGCCGGAGCGATCCGGGCCCGGCCGTCACCGGCGGCCGGTGCCCCGGCGCGCCGCCGCGACCCCTGGGGCCGGGCGCATCCGTATCACTGCGGCCCCGTGCGCCCGGTCCCAGGCCCACACGCCGCCGGGGGACCCACCGGCCCCGCCGCGGTTGCGGCCCCCGCGATCCCGCCGCCGCAAGGACTTTCCAGGAAACGGCGCCTTTTCGCCCCTTGAGGGCGCCGCCGCGGCGAGGGGCGGGACGGCTGCGGTCCCGCCCCTCGTCCATGTCCGAGTCAGCGCAGGTACCGGGCGCGGCCCCGGTACGCTCCGGCCGGTTCAGCGTTGCCGGGGAGCGGCCGTGCTGTGGCGGACCACCAGATTGGTGGCCAGGTCCAGCCGCAGGTTGGGCGGCTGCTGACCGCGGCTGAGCAGCAGCGCCAGCCGCGTGGCCTCCTCGGCCATTTCGGTCAGCGGCTGGCGCACGGTTGTCAGCGGCGGGCCGACCCAGCGCGCCACGGGCAGGTCGTCGTAGCCGACGACGCTGAGATCCTCGGGGATGCGCACGCCGAGTTCGCGCGCCGCCTCGTACAGCCCCATGGCCTGCAGGTCGCTGCCGGCAAAGACCGCGGTGGGCGGATCGGAGGAGGTGAGCAGGTCGCGGCCGTGGCTGTGGCCCCCCTCGATGTGGAAGTCGCCGGTGCGAATCAGCGCGGGGTCGACCGGCAGCCGGGCCGCATCCAGCGCCGAGCGGTAGCCGTCGATCCGCGCCCGGCTGCACAGCACATCGGTGGGCCCGCCGATCACGGCGATGCGCTCGTGGCCCAGGTCGATGAGGTGGCGGGTGGCCACCAGCCCGCCGTTCCAGTTGGCCGAACCGATGGAGGGCACGCTCTCGTCGGTGTCGCCGGTGGGGTCGACGACGACGAACGGGATGCTCCGCGCGGTCAGCCGGGCCTGCTGCTCAGGGGCGAGGTCGGAGAAGACCAGGATCGCCGCGGTGGACTGGCGGGCCAGGACGGCCTCGACCCAGGCGTCGCGCGGTGTCTGCTCGCCGCCGGACTCCGAGAGCACGACGCTGAGCCCTTCGGCGCGGGCGATGCGCTCGACGCCGCGGATGACCTCTATGGCCCAAGCGCTGTCGAGCTCGTGGAAAACCAGGTCGATCGTTGGCGAACGGCCGGCTCCGGGGCCGCGGCGCCGGCGGTAGCCGTGCCGGTGGATGAGTTCCTCGACCCGCGCCCGGGTTTCGGGCGCAACGTCGGCGCGGCCGTTGAGGACCTTGGACACCGTTGGCACCGATACCCCTGCGGCTTCCGCAATTTTCGAGATCGTCACGGGTGCGGATCCGGCGGTGCCGTGGGGAAGCGGTGCGGGCTCTGCTGTCACAAGCACGCATTTTACTGGGCGTCCCCCGGTGTTGACGCAAGGGGATGGTGACGAACTTCTCGTGGAGTATTGACGGTCTTTGTGGCAGCGCCGTAAATTCTGGCAGCACGCATTGCGATAACTTGTCCGATAGTTTCGATAGGACGTAGCGATGAATCCCCATAGGGCTGGCACTGCCGGCGCTCTTGCGCTGCTCCTGCTCACCGCCACTGCCTGTGCAGGTGGTGGAGCCGGAGGCTCGGGCGACGGCGAGATGAACATAGCGCTGACGCAAGACAACCTCGCCGTGGTGCAGGAAGCGGCCGTCAAACGGTTCAACGAGAACAACAGCGGCGAGACCAAGGCGGTGCTGAACCAGTTCGCCGCCAGCGGGTACAAGGACAAGATCCGCACCGTGATGGGATCGGGGCAGCAGGCTCCGGACATCCACTTCAACTGGGGCGGCGGCAGCATCGAGCCCTACGTCGACCAGGAGATGCTCCTGCCCCTGGACTCCGCCATCAAGGAGAACCCGGAGCTGGAGGAGTCCTACATCCCCTCCATCTACGACGCCGGCAAGATCAACGGCACCCAGTACGGCATCCCGCTGCGCGGCACGCAGCCGGTGATGATGTTCTACAACGAGAAGCTCTTCGAGGAGGCCGGCGTCGAGCCGCCGGAGACCTGGAGCGATGTCGAGGACCTCGTCGAAACGTTCAAGGACGAGGGCGTGCTGCCCTTCGCGCTGGGCGGCGCCACCACCTGGACCGAGCAGATGTGGATGCAGTACCTCGTCGACCGCATCGGCGGCCACGAGGTGTTCCAGCGCATCGCCGAGGGCGACCCCGAAGGCTGGCGCGACCCCGCGGTGCTGGAGGCCGCGCAGACCGTCCAGGACCTGGTCGACAGCGGGGCGTTCGGCGACAACTTCGCCTCGGTTTCCCACGACGACGGCTCGGCCTCGGCGCTGCTGGCCGAGGACAAGGCCGCCATGCACCTGATGGGCTCCTGGGAGTACTCCACCCAGCTCGCCGACTCGCCGGAGTTCGCCGAGAAGCACCTCGGTTACGGCCCGTTCCCGGCGTTTCCCGACGGCGAAGGCGACCCGCAGGCCGTGACCGGCAACCCCACCAACTTCTTCTCCATCACCGACGACGGCGACACCGAGGCCGAGGTGGAGTTCCTGAAGGAGACCTCCAGCGACGCCTACGTCAAGGACATGGTCGAGGCCGGCGAGATCCCCGCCACCACCGGCGCCGAGGACATGCTCGACGACCACCCCAACCCCGACTTCGCCCAGTTCCAGTACGAGATGGTCAGCAACGCACCCACCTTCCAGCTCTCCTGGGACCAGGCGATGCCCCGCACGCAGGCCGAGCCGATGCTGACCGAGATCGAGCGGCTCTTCAACAAGCAGATCACTCCCGAGGAGTTCGTCGACAACATGGTGGCTCTGCAGTGACTGTTCTCTCGCCCGGCCAGGGCGGACGCAAGACGCCGGCCCGGCCCTCGGCGCGCACCGCCTCCACCGGCGGTGCGCGCCCGGGCGGGCCGAGCGTCGGGCGCCCGGGCGCCTGGTGGGGCCTTCCCGCGGTTCTGTTCTTCGGCGTCTTCGCCGTGCTGCCCATGGTGCTGGTGGTCTACCTGTCCCTGACCACCTGGGGCGGGCTCGGGCTGCCCCGCTTCATCGGGATGGCCAACTGGACCCGCCTGCTCGGCGACCCGGTGATGCACAAGGCCATCGGGCTGACCCTGCTGCTGACGGTCGGAAGCTGGGCCGTGCAGACGCCGATCTCGCTGCTGCTGGGGGTGTGGGCGTCGGGCAAGCAGCGCAACCGCGCCGTGCTCTCGGCCCTGTTCTTCCTGCCGCTGCTGCTGTCCTCGGCCGCCATCGCCATCATCTGGCGGGCGCTGCTGGACCCCAACTTCGGACCGCTGTCCAAGATCGGCCCCGCGATCGGGGTACCCGGCCTGGACGTGCTGAGCAGCGAAAGCGGGGCCTTCGGCGTGATCCTGTTCGTCAGCGCCTGGCAGTTCATCCCGCTGCACATGCTGCTGTACCAGGGCGGCGCCCGCCAGATCCCCGAGTCGCTGTACCAGGCGGCCGAGATCGACGGCGCCGGACGCTACCGCGCGTTCTGGCACATCACGCTGCCCCAGTTGCGCAACACGATCACCACCTCCTCGGTGCTGATGATCGTGGGGTCGCTGACCTACTTCGACACGGTGCTGATCCTGACCCAGGGCGGCCCCGGACACGCAACCACGATTGTGCCGTATCTGATGTACGAAGCCGGATTCGAGAGTTTCCAGTACGGCTACGCGAGTGCCGTGGCCTGCGTACTGGTGGCCGTGGCCACTATCGCCTCGCTGCTCATGGTGCGCTTCACCGGCTTCGGCAGCATGCGCAGTACCCGGGAGGGGATGTGACCGCGACGTCTCCGGCACAAGCCGGCCGGCAGAACCGTGCCCCGGCCCCGACCGGCCCGGGCAACCGGTCCGGGCGACGCACCGGGCTGCAGAGCTGGCGCCACCGCCCCAACCTGGTAGCCGGACTGGGGGCCTTCTGCTGGCTGCTGGTCGTCGGGGTACCGATCTACGCGCTGCTGAGCGCCACCTTCCAGCAGTCCACCGAATACCGCTCGGCGGGTCCGCTGGCCCTGCCCGCCGATCCGACGCTGGACAACTACGCCCGGGCGATCGACAACGGGCTCGCGGGCTTCGTGCTGAACACGCTCGTGGTAACCGCGGGCACGGTCGTACTGGTCGTGGCCTTGGCGGTCACGGCCGGCTACGCCATCGTGCGCACCCGCACCTGGATGAGCGACTCGTTCTTCCGGATGTTCCTGCTGGGCCTGGCCATCCCCAACCAGGCCGTGATCATCCCCGTCTACCTGATCATCGTCCAGATGGGCCTGTACGACTCGCTGATCGCGATCATGCTGCCCACGGCCGCTTTCGCGCTTCCGGTGTGCATCCTGATCCTGACCGGGTCCATGCGCGACATCTCCGACGACCTCTACGAGGCGATGGCGCTGGACGGCGCCGGGGCGGGGCGCACGTTCTTCCAGCTGGTCGTGCCGCTGTCGCGATCGGGGATCAGCACCGTTGCGGTCTATGCCGCGCTGCAGGCCTGGAACGGGTTCCTGTTCCCGCTGATCCTGACCCAGTCCCAAGCCAACCGGGTGATCACGCTGGGCCTCTTCGAGTTCCAGGGGACCTACCGCGTGGACATCGCCGGCCTGCTGGCCGCCGTTGTGCTGGCGACGATCCCCCTGTTCATCGTCTACCTGGTCGCCCGCCGCTCCCTGGTCAGCGGGCTGATGGGTGTCGGCGGCAAGTAGCCGGCGCCCTGCACTGCCCGGTACCGGGAGGCAACACCCACGGTCCTGCCGCGGCAGGGCACCCCGCAATGAAGAAGGACGGTATATGACGCCCCACTCCAACCCGGCCCCCTGGCAGGACGCGGCGCGTCCTGCCGCCGAAAGGGCGGGCGAGGTTCTCCGGCTCATGACCTTGGAGGAGAAGGCCGCCCAGCTCTACGGGGTCTGGGTGGGTGCCGACGGTTCCGGTGAGGGCGTGGCCCCCCACCAGCACGACCTGGCAGATGAGACCCCCGACTGGGAACGGACGATCGCCCACGGCCTGGGCCAGCTCACCCGTCCGTTCGGCACCGGACCGGTCGACCCGGCCATGGGCGTGCAGGCGCTGGCCAACTCCCAGAAGGAGATTGCGGCCGCCAACCGGTTCAGCATTCCCGCGCTGGCCCACGAGGAATGCCTGTCGGGCTTTGCGGCGTGGAAGGCGACGGTCTATCCCACGCCGCTGGCCTGGGGCGCCTCCTTCGACCCCGACCTGGTCGAGGAAATGGCAGCCCAGATCGGCGCGTCCATGCGGCGGGTCGGGGTGCACCAAGGGCTGGCCCCGGTCCTGGATGTCACCCGCGACCCGCGCTGGGGCCGCACCGAAGAGACCATCGGCGAGGACCCCTACCTCGTCGGCACCGTGGCCACCGCCTATGTGCGCGGGCTGCAGTCGACCGGGCTGGTGGCCACGCTCAAGCACTTCGCCGGGTATTCGGCGTCGCGGGCCGGGCGCAACCTCGCCCCCGTCTCCGCGGGCAGCCGCGAGTTCGCCGACGTGCTGCTGCCGCCCTTCGAGATGGCGATCGGGCTGGGCGGCGCCCGGTCGGTGATGCCCTCCTACACCGCCAACGACGGGTTGCCCGCCACCGGCGACCCGGGACTGCTCACCGAGCTGCTGCGCGAGCAGTGGGGCTTCACCGGCACGGTGGTCTCCGACTATTTCGCGGTGACCTTCCTGCAGACCCTGCACGGGACGGCCGGCTCCACGGGCGCGGCCGCGGCGGCGGCGCTCGGCGCCGGCGTCGACGTGGAACTGCCCACGCTGCGCTGCTACGGAGCCCCGCTGTTGGAAGCGGTGCGCGCCGGGAGCGTCCCCGAGGAGCTGCTGGACCGGGCCGCGCTGCGCGTGCTCACCCAGAAGTGCGAGCTGGGCCTGCTCGATGCCGACTGGACGCCCTTCCCCAACGAGCGCGCTGGCGCAACCGGTGCAGGGGAAGGCGCCGACGCGGGCGGCGCCGGCGACATCGACCTGGACCCCGCCGAGCACCGCGCACTCGCGCGCCGTCTGGCCGAAGAGTCCACGGTGCTGCTGGCCAACCCGGGCCGGGCGCTGCCGCTGGCGGCCGGGCGCCGCACGGCGGTGGTCGGCCCGCTGGCCGACTCCACCGAGGCGATGCTGGGCTGCTACTCGTTCCCGGCCCATGTCGGGGTCGCCCACCCCGACACCGACATCGGCATCGAGGTGCCCACCCTGCTGGAGGCGCTGCGCGCCGAGCTTCCCGGCAGCGGACTGGACCACTTGAGCGGCTGCTCCGTCGACGGCTCGGACACCTCCGGCTTCGCCGCCGCGGTCGCCGCCGCGAAGCAGGCCGAGGTCTGCGTGGCCGTGGTGGGCGACCGGGCCGGGCTGTTCGGCCGCGGAACCTCCGGCGAGGGCTGCGACGTCGCCGACCTGCGGCTTCCGGGTGTCCAGCAGGAACTGCTGGAGGCGCTGCTGGAGACCGGCACTCCGCTGGTCGTGGTGCTGATGACCGGGCGCCCCTACGCGCTCGGCGGCATCGCCGACCGGGCGGCGGCGGTGGTCCAGGCGTTCTTCCCCGGGGAAGAGGGCGGCCCCGCGGTCGCCGGCGTGCTGTCGGGCCGGGTCAACCCGAGCGGCCGGCTGCCGGTGGCGGTGCCGCACGGCAGCGGCGGCCAGCCCGCGACCTACCTGGCACCGGCACTGGGGCAAAGCAGCGAGGTCAGCTCGGTCGACCCCACCGCGCTCTACCCCTTCGGCCACGGGCTCTCCTACACGGAGTTCTCGTGGACCGGGTTCCGGGTGGAGGCGCGGCCGAGCACCTCGGCCGAACCGGTGGCGACCACCACCGAGGGCACCTTCACCCTGGGCTGCACGGTGCGCAACACGGGAGCGCGCGCCGGAGCCGAAATCGTCCAGCTCTACCTGGGCGACCCCGTCGCCCAGGTCAGCCGGCCCGTGCGCAGCCTCATCGGCTACACGCGGGTGGAGCTGGAACCGGGCCAGGAGCGGCGGGTCGAGTTCGCGGTCCCGGCCGACCTGGCGGCCTACACCGGCGCCGACGGTCGGCGCGTGGTCGAGGCCGGCGACCTCGACCTGCACTTGGCCGCCTCCAGTGAGGACCTCCGCCACACCGAACGGGTGCGCCTCGACGGGCCCACCCGGGAGGTCGGCCACACCCGCCACCTGGTGAGCGAAGCCGTGGTAGGGGACTAGCACCGGAGCGAAGCCGTGGTAGCGGACTAGCACTGGAGCGAAGCCGCGGTGGGGGACGGAGTCAGCGAGTAGCGGGTCCGGCCCGCGCCGGTCGGCGGCGCGGTGGTCAGCGGTGGGGCGGCCGATGGGTTCGGCCGCCCCACCGTTTTCCCGTACCGTCTTGCTGCCGGCCTGAGGGAGGGGAACCGGGCCGGCGCACGCGGCGGGAAGCGGCTTCGGGACAGGGGTCCCGTAGCAGTGGCGTTCGGCGCGCAGCAGGAGCGATAGGAGCCATTGGGAGCGCTCCCATTTGCTTGCACCGAATGTAGGCAGCAACGCGGGAACTGTCAACGCGCGAGCACCGCCTGCGCGGGCCGCCGCCGCACATCCCCCCGGCGGCGGCCCGTATTACTCGCCGGGCCAGTCGGAGTAGCGGATGCGCCGCAGCGAGGTCACCTCGCCCATGGCGCCCCACTCGTCCTTGCCCAGCCGCGCGATCGGCCGCAGCAGACTGATTTCGGGATGGCCGGCCACCAGCACCGTGTCGTCGACCGCAGCGTGGACCACCTCGCCGAAGACCACGGTGGAGTCGCCGAGCAGCATCGTGGAGTGCAGCCGGCACTCGAGGGCGGCGGGGGAGTCGGCCACCCGCGGCGGTTTGACCACCGTGCTCGGCTCGCGGCGCACGCCCACTGCATCGAACTCGCTGACCTCGGGCGGGAAATCGGTGGCGGTCGCGTTGATCGCGTGCTGCAGCCACTCGGGTGCGAAGTTGACCACGAACTCGCGGGTCTGCTCCACATTGCGCAGGTGGTCCTTGCGGCCCACCGAGGTGAACTGCACGATCGGCGGGTTGGCGCAGGACACGGTGAAGAAGGAGTGCGGCGCGAGGTTCTCGGCGCCCTCGGCCGAAACCGTGGACACCCACGCGATCGGGCGCGGAACCACCAGCGCGGTCAGTACCCGGTAGAAGTCGCGGTCGGACACCCCGCCGGGGGTGATGTCGGTGCGCATACCCGCATTATCCATCCGTGTGCCGGTGCGGGGCACACCGCAATAGGCTGGCCGTATGGAGCTGATCACGTCCGCCGACATCGCCGCCGCCGCGGACCGCCTGGCCGCGATAGCGGTGCGCACTCCGCTGCTGCCCTGCCCGTGGGCGCCCGGCGAGCTGCGGGTCAAACCGGAGAGCCTGCAGCCGGTCGGCGCCTTCAAGATCCGCGGGGCCGCCAACGCGCTGGCGCGGATGAGCCCGCAGGCACGGCGCTCGGGGGTGGTCACCCACTCCTCGGGCAACCACGGCCAGGCGCTGGCCTACGCGGCCCGCACCTACGGCGCCCGCTGCGTCGTGGTGGTGCCCGAAGGTGCGCCGCAGGTCAAGGTCGACGCGATGCACGCCTTCGGCGCCGAGACCGTTGCGGTGCCGCCGGCCCGGCGCGCCGATACCGCCCGCGAGCTGGCGGCGGCCGAAGGGCTGACCGTCGTCCACCCCTTCGACGACGCCGACGTGATCGCCGGGCAGGGCACCGTCGGCATGGAGATCGCCGCCGACCTGCCCGATGTGCAGACAGTGCTGGTGCCGGTGGGCGGCGGCGGCCTGGCGGCGGGCGTGGCCACCGCGGTCAAGGCGCGGTGCCCGGGCGCGGCGGTGGTGGGCGTGGAGCCCGAACTGGCCGCCGACGCCCAGGAGAGCCTGGAACACGGCCGGCTGATCCCCTGGCCGCCGGAGCAAACCCAGCGCACGATCGCCGACGGTGTGCGGGTGGGGCCCTCGGAACTCACGTTCGCGCACCTGCGCGCGCGCCTGGACGGGATCACCGCGGTCACCGAGGAACAGATCCTCGCCGGGGTCGGCACCCTGGCCCGCAGTGCCCGGCTGGTCGCCGAACCCAGCGGTGCCATTGCCGCGGCGGCCTACCTGGCCGACCCGGCGCGCTTCGGCCGCACGGTCGCGGTGGTCTCCGGCGGCAACGTCGCCCCCGAAACGCTGGCGCGAGCGGTGGCCGCCACGGAGTGAGTCCGGCCGACGGGGCCGGCCGGCACTGCGCGGCTCAGGCGGGTTGGTGTTCGCGCGCGGGCGCGCCGGTTTCCGGACCGGGGGCGTCGGTCCGGCTCTCGCCCGGTGCGGGGACGCCGGCGCGGGCGTCGCGGCGGCGCTCGGCCGCCTCGTGCACGATGTAGGCGAGCGCGCCCAGCAGCACCAGGGCGATCCCGGCCAATACGGCGATGAGTCCGGTGGTCAAGAGTTCGGTATCGACCATCGCGGGCACCTCCCACTCCCATGCCGACATGCTGGCGGTGGGGCCTGTGCGGCCCTTCCGCCATGAGAGTAATAGGTGTTAACTCAAGTTGCCGCCGGACTCGGCGGTGACTCCCGCCATACCGGCCGCCCATGCCGCGGCCGGCGGGGCGCCCGCCGACCGCGGCACGCCCCGCTGCGGTGTCAGTCGTCCTCGGCGGCCGCCGCCAGGTGCTCCATAAGCGCCGGGATGATCCGCTCCGGCGCTTCCTCGGGCAGCCAGTGCGAGAACCCTTCCAGTTCGATGAAGCGGTAAGGGGCCGCCACCCATTCGCCGGTGCCGCGGGCGCCGGCGGCGGTAAAGGACATGTCGCGGTCGCCCCACACGTACAGAGTCGGCACGCTGACCGCCGCGGCGTTGGCGGACGTTGCGGCGCTGGGGCCGGAATCGGAGTCGGAACCGGAGTCGAGGGCCAGCGCGCGGTACCAGTTCAGCGCCGCCGTTAACGCACCGGCCTGGGACATCCGCCGGACGTTGTCGGCGACCAGGTCGTCGGGCACCCGATCCTCGAAGACGCCGGTCAGGCCGGCGGCTCCGTTGTCGAGAAGCTGTTCCTCGGCGGCACCGGGAGTCTGGAACAGCCGGATGTAGCGCATGGCTTCGCGCTGCTCGGGGGAGGAGTCCAGAGCCTCGGCAAGCGCGCCCGGGTGCGGGGTGGACAGCACCGCCAGGCTGATGACCCGGTCGGCGTGCATCGCGGCCGCGGTCCAGGCCACCACGCCGCCCCAGTCGTGGCCGACCAGGTGGAAACGTTCGGCGCCCAGTTCGTCGGCGAAAGCGGCGACATCGGCGACCAGCTCCGTCACCGCGTAGTCGGCGGTGTCGAGCGGCCGCGCCCGCGGCGAGTAGCCGCGCTGGTCGACCGCGACCGCGCGGTAGCCGGCCTGCGCCGCCGCCGCGAGGTGGTGGCGCCAGCAGGTGGAGAACTCGGGAAAGCCGTGTAGGAACAGCACGAGCGGTCCGTCGGGTGGTCCGGCGGCCAGGGCGTCGAACTCCAGGTCGCCGCGGCGCAGGGTCAGCGCCTCGGTGTCGGGAGCGAATGTGTGCGCCATATCTGCCTCCATGCTGCTGCGCGGAATGCGGCGCAGGACAGGTTATCCTGCCGCCGCTGCCGAAGCAGGGCGGTGGCTAGACTCTATGGCGTCGTGGCGGTGAACGCCCGGTTCCGGCCAGGGAGCGTGCCAGTATGCAGCCGACCGTCGCCTCCCCGCGCAGCGCCACCTGGCGCGTGCACATCGACCGCGCCATGTGGGTGGCCGGGGTGCGGGCGCTGATGCTGCAGGCGCTGCATCCGGTCGCCATGCAGGGCGTCTGGCAGCGCTCGGACTTCATGGACGACCCCACCGGCCGGCTCACCCGCACCGCTGGTTTCGTCGCCGCCACCACCTACGGCAGCCCGCAGGAGGCCGCCGAGCTCGGCCGGCGGGTCCAAGCGGTGCACGCCCGCCTGCGTTTCACCGATCCCGCCGGCGGCCGGCCGCACCGCGTCGACGAGCCCGAGCTGCTGCTGTGGGTGCACTGCGCCGAAGTGGTCTCCTACCTGGAGGTCGTCATGCGCGCCGGGGTGGGGCTCGATCCCCGCGAGGCCGACGCCTACTTTGCCGAGCAGACACGCACCGCGGCCCTGGTCGGCCTCGACCCGGCCGGGGTGCCCGCTTCGGTCGCGCAGATGCGCGCCTACCTCGCCGCGATGCGCCCGCGGCTCGCACGCACCCCCGAAGCCGCGGCGGCCGTCCGGTTCCTGCTGTGGCCGAAGGTGCCCGATCGGCTCAGCGGCCTGGCGTGGCTGAAGCCGCTGTGGCTGCCGGTGGGCGCGCTGTCCTACTACACGCTTCCGGCGTGGGCGCGCCGCGCCTACCGGAGCCTGCCCGAACCCGCCGGGACCCAGACCGCGGCAACGGTCGCCTTGCGCGCGCTGCGCGCCGGGCTGCACGCCACCCCCGACCCGCTGTACCTGCGCCTGTTCGACGAAGCGACCGTGGAGCGCGCCCGCCGTGCGCGCAGGCGGCTGGAGGATGCCGGCTACGACCTGCGCCGCGGGTTCGCCGGACTCCGCGACCCCGCCACCTGGCCGGCGCGGTCCGCGAGCCGGGGCGGCACCGCACACACCGCGGCCTGACCCGGTGCTCCCGCCCCTTGCCCGCTGTCCCGCCCGGTGCAGCCTCCCGTGCGGCGGTGCGCGGGATAGCCTGGAGACATGAAACGGCGTGTGCGCCGCTACGCCTGGCTGATGACCACCTGCCTGGTCCTGTTCGGCGGGTCGCTGCCCGTGTACTACCTGGTCGGTACGGGGTGGGCGCTGGCGATGTGCGCCGCGGCCATGGTGCTTCCGCCGGTCGCCGCCGTCGTGGGCAACACCGCCGACCCCGCCGATCCCAAGGACCACGACGCCGGATACGGTCCCAACGCCGGACGCTGAGCACCGGCTGGTCCGGCGCCCGCAACACACCCGACGGCGCCGCACCGCCGGTACGGCTGCGGTCCGTGCACCGGGGCGGCCGGATCGCCGCCGCGAACCCGTCCACAGGCGGCGAAGGGGGCCGGACCGGGCAAGGCGGTCCGCCGTAGGATGGATACGGGCCGCCACAAGCGGCCGGCCAGCACGAACCCAGGCCCGGGAGGAACCACCGTGAGTGAGCACCACAGCAGAAGTCCGCAGGCGGAGGATAACGGCGCCGCCGAGGCACCGGTGTTCACCCCGCGAAAGAACGGCCAGGCCCAGACCGTGTCCACCGAACTCGCCGACTGGATGCGCAGCGGCTGGGCCGATACCGAGGTCCGCGACGCCGAACCGCTGGAGCAGGCCGCCTACACCGCCAAGCGCCGTGCCGCGCTCAGCGCGCGTTTCCCCGGCGAGCGGCTGGTCATCCCGTCCGGCAACCTGAAGACCCGCTCCAACGACACCGAGTACCCGTTCCGGCCCTCCTGCGACTACGTCTACCTCTCCGGCGACCAGTCCGACGACGGCTGCCTGGTGCTCGAACCCCGCGCCGGCGGCGGCCACGACGCCACCGCCTACCTGCGCCCCCGGTCCAACCGCAACAACGGCGAGTTCTGGCTCGACGCACACGGCGAACTCTGGAGCGGGCGGCGCCACAGCCTCGGCGAATCCGCGCAGCTGCTGGGGGTGGCCACCAGCGACGTGCGCCGGCTCCCCGAACACCTGCGCGAGGCCCCCGCGGCGCCGGTGCGCATCCTGCGCGGCCACGACCCCGATCTCGATGCCGTCGTAGCCGAACTCCGCGGCGAATCCGCCGACACCGCCGGCACCGCCGGCACCGCGGCCGGTGCCGGCCCCGAACACGCAGCCGAGCGCGACGAAGAACTCGCCGTCGCCCTGCACGACCAGCGGCTGGTCAAGGACGAATGGGAGGTCGCCCAGCTCCAGCGCGCCGTCGACTCCACCGTGCTGGGATTCGGCGACGTCGCCGCGGTGCTGCCGCGGGCCCAGGCCACCTCCGAGCGCTACATCGAGGGCACCTTCTTCCTGCGCGCGCGGGTCGAGGGCAACGATGTCGGCTACGGCACCATCGCCGCCTCGGGGCCCAACGCCACCACGCTGCACTGGATGCGCAACGACGGCCCGGTACGCGAGGGCGAACTGCTGCTGCTCGACGCCGGGGTCGAGACCACCACGCTCTACACCGCCGACATCACCCGCACCCTGCCCGTCTCCGGCCGGTTCAGCCCGGTGCAGCGCCGCGTCTACGACCTCGTCTACGCGGCGCAGGAGGCCGCGATCGCCGCGGTCGCACCGGGGCGGCCCTTCACCGAGTACCACCGCACCGCCCAGCGCGTGCTCGCCGAGGGCCTCGTCGAGTGGGGCCTGCTCGACGGCCCCGCCGAACGCGTCGTCGAACTCGGGCTGCAGCGCCGCTACACCCTGCACGGCACCGGGCACATGCTCGGCCTCGACGTCCACGACTGCGCGCGGTCGCGCACCGAAGTCCACCTCCACGGCGACCTCCGCCCCGGCATGGTGCTCACCGTCGAGCCGGGACTCTACTTCCAGCCCGACGACCTCACCGTGCCCGCGGAACTGCGGGGCATCGGCGTGCGCATCGAGGACGATGTCGTGGTCACCGCCGAGGGCAACCGGGTGCTCTCGGCCGGGCTGCCGCGAACCGCCGACGACGTCGAGGCCTGGCTGGCCGAGCGCCTGCCCGGTGCCTGATCGCCACGCGCCACGCGCGGCCCGGCGGCCGGTGCGCCCGCGCCGGCCGCCGGGCGGGTCACGCGGGTCAGTCGGCCGCTGAGCGCGGGTTGTAGGTCCCGGCCGCCTCCTGGCCGGTCAGGTCCTGGATGGCGGCCATGATCTCGTCGGTGACCAGGCGGCGTGCGCGGCCGGTCTTGAGATGGCCGTACCCGGTTGAGAAATCCATCGGCGCGCCGAACCGCACCGCGATGGGGGCGATGCGCGGCAGCCGCGCGCCGATGGGCTGGACACGATCGGTGCCGGTGATACCTACGGGCACCACCGGCGCACCCGAGGTCAGTGCCAGATGGGCCACGCCCGTGCGGCCGCGGTAGAGCCGCCCGTCCGGCGACCGCGTGCCCTCGGGGTAGATCGAGAACACGCCGCCGTCCTTGAGCCGGCGCAGCCCGGTGTCCAGCGCCTCAAGCGCGCCGCCGCCGCTGCCCCGTTCCACCGGCACGGCGCCCAGCGCCGCGAACGCGGTGCGCGCGAGCCGGCCGCTGATACCGGGCTGGGTGAAGTACTCGGCTTTGGCCAGGAAGCGCACACGGCGCGGCACGGCGAGGGGGATGACCACGCTGTCGCAGAAGGAGAGGTGGTTGGCGGCCAGGATGACCGGGCCCGAGGCGGGGATGTGCGCCAGGCCGCCGATGGCGGGCCGGTACAGCATCCGGCCCGTGCGCGCGCTGACCGCGCGCACCGCGTCATAGAACACGTCCTCGTCCCCCCGCCGGCGCCACCGCTGCGACCAATGTAGCGTTTTGCCGCGGGCCGCAGCCGCCCGGGCGGACGCGGAGGCGCGGGGGATATGCCGGGAAAGTCCGGTGCGGCCTACCCTCCGGGCGTCCACGCCGCGTTGGCGCCGCAGACGACCAGGCAGGGGTTTTCGCCGCCTACGCGGCCGGCCAGCCAAGCCGCGTAGGGGACCGCGGCGGCGGGTTCGGCGGCGATCCGGAACTCCTCCCACAGCAGGTCGCGCGCCCGGGTGATCTCGGTGTCGGTGACCAGTGCGGTCTCGACGGGGTACTCGCGCAGCACCGCGAAAGGCACGTCGCCCACGCGCGCCGCACCCAGCGCCGAGGAGGCCACCGAGTCCACCGGTGCCGTGACCGGTCCGCCTGCGGCCAGCGCCGCGTGCAGGCTCTGGCAGCCTTCGGGCTCGATTCCGGCGACACGGCGCGCACCCGCGCCCAGGCGCACGCCCGCCACCAGGCCGCCGCCGCCCACCGCCACCGCGATGCCGTCGCACTCGGGGGCGTCGCGGGCGATCTCGCGGCCGATGGTGCCCTGCCCGGCCACAACGTCGGGGTCGTCGTAGGCGTGCAGGTAGCGCAGCCCGTCGGCGCCGGCGCGGGCCCGGGCGGCCGCGGCGGCCTCGGCGTAGTGGGCGCCGGTGCGGACGAGTTCCGCACCGGACTCCTCCAGGCGGCGCGCCTTGACCTCGGGCACGGTCTCGGGCACGTAGACCAGCGCCTCGGTGCCCAGCATCCGCGCTGCGGCGGCCACCCCCAGCCCGTGGTTGCCGCCCGAGGCGGTCACGACGCGGTCGGGGGAGCCGGCGGCCAGCAGGGCGTTCAGCGCTCCGCGGAGCTTGAACGCGCCGGTGGTCTGCAGGTGCTCCAGTTTCAGGGTGAGCGTGCGCCCGCCCGTGCGCGTGGTGATCACCGGTGTACGCCGGACGTATGGCGCGATGCGCTCGGCCGCGGCGTCGACGTCAGCGGGCGTGGGCAGTGCGGCCGTCGCAGCAGGCGTGGGTGTCATGGTTCCAGCGTGCCTGCTAGGTTGCTTAAGTTAAAGTTGCGCTTGCTAGGGATCATTAAGTAGAGCTTTCCACTAGGTCGGGCAGAGCCGCGGCACCGCTGCGGTGTCCCGGCTGCGTGCAGGGGTGATCGCGTTGCTGGACGCGGACCGGGTGCGGGTGCTGGTCGAGGTCGCCCACGCCGGCTCCATCACCGCGGCCGCCGAACGGATGTCCTTCACCGCTCCCGCGCTGTCCCAGCAGCTCGCCAAGTTGGAACGCGAACTGGGCTGTGCGCTGGTCGAGCGTTCCCGCACCGGAGTGCGGCTGACCCGGGCGGGCCGGGTACTGCTCGCTTACGGCGAGCGGGTAGTGGGCGAACTGCGCGACGCCGAGTCGGCGGTGCGCGCCGCCGCGGGCGAGACCCCGGCCCAACTGTCGCTGGGTTCCTTTGCCAGCGCCGGAAAGCTGCTGGTGCCCGGTGCGCTAGCGGCTTTCGGCCGGGCCCACCCGCAGGTGCGGCTGTCGCTGTCCGACATCGAACCGCCCGACGGCTACGGGCAGGTGACCTCGGGCGAACTGGACCTGCTCATCACCCACCGGTACCCCGGTGTGCAGCCGCCCGCCGCAACCGGGCTGCACCGCGAACGGATCCTGGTCGATCCGCTGCTGCTGGTGCTGCCCGAGGGCCACCCGGCGGCGGGGACGTCGCCGCGCCTGGCCGACCTCGCCGACCAGGAGTGGATCTGCGGCGCTCCGGGCATCTCCAACCGGATCGCGCTGGAGACCGCAGCCGCGGCCGAGGGAGTGCGGCTGCCGGTGGCCTACGAGACCCGCGACTACGAGGTGATGCTGGCGCTGATCCGCGCCGGGGTGGGCATCGGCCTGGTCCCGCGCCTGATCCTGGACGCGGCGCCCGCCTCAGGGTGGCGGGCCGAACCGCCCGGCGGCGCGGCCCCGGCGCGCGAGATATCCATCGTCCACCGCCGCCGCCCGCCCGCCCCGGTTGCGGCCATGGTCGACATGCTCCGCCGCTCGGCCCGCCGCACGCCGCCCGCAGAGCGCGGTTGAGAACCGCGGGCCCGGGACGCGGCCCGCGGATCCGCAAGAATAATATGCTCGCCGCCATGACGATTCAGCGGATGGACCACGTCGGTGTGGTCGTGGACGATCTGGAGGCCGCCACCGCCTTCTTCACCGAACTCGGCATGGAGGTGGAGGGCAGGACTCCGGTCGAGGGGCGGTGGGTCGACCGTGTCGCCGGGCTCGGCGGCGTCCGGGTCGACATCGTGATGATGCAGACCCCCGACGGCCGCGGCCGCCTGGAGCTGACGAAATTCCACACGCCGGCGGCGGTCACCACCGAGCCCGACCCCGCACCGGCGAACGCGCTGGGCCTGCGCAACGTCATGTTCGCGGTCGATGACATCGACGACACCGTGGCCCGCCTGCGTGCCCTTGGCGGCGAACTCATCGGCGAGGTGACCGAGTTCGAGGGGGTCTACCGGCTCTGCTACCTCCGCGGCCCCGCGGGCATCATCGTCTCCCTCGCCGAACAGATCGGCTGAAAGCGCTGCTCATGCAGAAATGCCCGTCACAGCTGTGTGCTGTGGTATCTGGGCATTCTGCATGAGCACTTCGGTGCGCCGGGTGGCCGGCACACTATTAGGCGGCGGCCCCCACGGTGACCGTGCAGCGCCGGTCGAGCGCTGCTTGGGCCGCTTCCAGTACGGCGACCACGTCGTGGCCGAATCCGGCGCCGCAGGGCTCGGCCGCGGCGGCGGCCGGGTCGGCGATGGCGGCCAGCAGCCGGTCGGTGGCTGCGGAGAACGCGGCCACCGGGGTCAGTTCGGAGTCGGGCAGCGAGACCACGCCGCTCTCGCCGTGGAAGACGAACTCCCGGCGGGTGCCCTCGGGCGGGGCCTCCAGCGTCAGCGACAGCGAGCTGACGGCGCCGCTGCTGTGGCCCAGCAGCAGGTGCGTGGTCTTGCGGGGGCCCGCAGCCGCGGTTACTTCGGCGACCGGGCCCATCACCGGCAGCACCACCGACAGCGCGTGCGGGCCGATGTCCCACAGCCCGCCGCGTTCGCGGCGCCAGGGCGACCGGGCGAAGGGGGTGTCGGTGCTCAGCGCCGCCGCCAGCATCGACGCCTGCGCGCCGTCCCAGCCCCCGGCCGCGGCGGTCTCGCGCAGGAACGCGTCGATGCGCTCGGAGAACCGCATGGTGAAGAAGACGACGGCGGCCAACCGCCGCTGCTCGACCTCGGCGGCGATTGCGGCCGACGCCTCGGTCGTGAAGGCCACCGGTTTCTCCAGCAGCAGGTGGCACCCGGCCTGGGCGGCGCGCAGGGCCGCCTCGGCCTGGATGTCGGGCGGCAGCGCGATGGCGACGGCGTCGACGTCGCCGAACAGGGCGTCGGAGTCGGCGTAGGCCGCCGCTCCGTAAAGGTCGGCCAGTTCCCGGGTGCGGCCGGCGTCGCGCCCCCACACGCCGACCAGTTCGACACCGGGGTGGGCGGCCAGCGCCGCCCCCTGTGTCTCGCGGGCCCAGTAGCCCGTGCCCAGCAGCCCTACCTTCAGCGCCATGCCGCGGTTCCTCTCCACAGGGATTGTGACCGGGCCCATTCTTCCGCGCGGCGCCGCGGTGCCGGGCGGCGGGGCGGGCGCAGTCCGCGCCGCGCCCCGCCGCCCGAACCGGGCCCGGGATGCCGGTTCAGCGCACCGGTTACTTCACGGCGCCCATCGACAGCCCGCGCACCAGCTGGCGCTGGGCGATCCAGCCGATGACCACGATCGGCAGCGAGGCCATGGTCGCGGCGGCGGCGAGCTGGGCCCAGTACAGCCCCTCACTGGTGATGAACCCGACCAGGAACACCGGCACCGTGGCGGCCTGCGAGGCGGTCAGGTTCACCGCGAAGAAGAACTCGTTCCACGAGAAGATCATGCAGATCAGCGCCGTGGCGGCGACTCCGGGCGCCATGATCGGCAGCATCACCGACCACAGCACCCGCGGCAGGCTCGCCCCCTCCATCTGGGCGGCCTCGACGACGCCTTTGGGGACCTCCAGGAAGAACGAGCGCATCATCCATACCGCGATCGGCAGGTTCATCGCCGTGTAAAGCACCACCAGCGTCCAGATGTTGTCCAGCATGGACAGCTCCGCCGCCGCGACGTAGATCGGCACGACGACCGCGACCACCGGCAGCATCTTGGTGGAGATGAAGAAGAACAGCACGTCCTTGGTGCGCTTGACCGGCCGGATCGACAGCGCGTAGGCGGCCGGGGTACCCAGCACCAGCACCAGCAGGGTGGAGGCCAGGGTGGCGATCAGCGAATTGCCGACATAGGGGAGGAAGTCGGAGTCGACCACGTTGAGTATCTGGTCCAGTGTCGGCTGGAACAGCAGCGTGGGCGGATCGGTCTGGGCGATGCCCTCGGTCTTGAAGGCCGTCAGCACCATCCACAGCGCAGGCGAGACGAACACCAGCGCGATGGCCCAGGTCAGCACCGTCAGCGCGGCGCCGCCGATTCGGCCGCGCCGGGGCGGGCGGGACGGCGCGCCCGGCGCGGGCGCCGCGGCCGTGCGGGTGCGGGGGGCAGGGGCGGTGGCGGTCACGACTTCGCCTCCTGGTCGGACATGAAGGTGCGGAAGATGAGCCGCAGCGCCAGTGTCGCCACGACGATGGTGCCGATGACCACGATGACGCCCATGGCCGCCGACTGGCCGATGTCGAACCCGAGGAAGGTCCGCTGGTAGATGTAGAACGGCAGGTTGGAGCTGGCGGTACCCGGTCCGCCCTGGGTCATCATGTAGATCGTGTCGAAGGTGTTGACCACGTAGATCGACCCCAGCAGCACGCCCAGCTCGATGTAGCGGCGCAGGTGGGGCAGGGTGATCTGGGTGAACATCTGCCACCGGTTGGCGCCGTCGACCTGGCCGGCCTCGACCACGTCATGGCTCTGGCTCTGCAGCCCGGCCAGCACCAGCAGCATCATGAACGGGCTCCACTGCCACACCAGTGCGGTCACCACCGACACCACCGGGTACTGCGACACCCAGTCCACGTCGCCCAGCCCGAACGGCGTGAGCACGAACCCGAGCAGCCCGAAGACCGGGTCGAACATGGTGGTCTTCCACAGCAGCGCGGTGGCCACCGGGATGATCAGAAACGGTGTGATCAGCAGGGTGCGCACCACGCCGCGGCCCAAAAAGCGCCGGTCCAGCAGCAGCGCCAACCCGATTCCGACCACCATCGCCACCAGCACGCACGAGGCGGTGATGACGATGGTGTTCAGCGCCGCCCCCAGGAACTGGGCGTCGGTGAGCACGTAGGCGTAGTTGGCCAGCCCGGCGAAGGTGCCCGAGTCCGGGCGCAGCAGGTTCCACGACTGCAGCGAGTAGAAGATCGTGAAGAGGAACGGCAGCTGCGTGACCAGGATCGTGAAGATCAGCGCCGGCAGCAGCGGGGCGCGCAGCGACCAGCCGCGGGCGCGCTCGGAACGGAGTTTCCCGGCCCGTGTCCGGGACGCAGCAGGTGCGGTGGCGGTCGCGGTCATCGCGGCACCCTCCCGCCGACGGTCTGCGCCGCGCAGCGGCGGCGGCCCTGTCGTGGCATGCTCACTGTGACTCCTTGTAGCTGTCGCCGACCGACTGCGCGTACTGCTGGCTCTGCTCCAGTGCCTCGTCGACGGTGATCTGCCCGGCGATGGCGGCACTGAGCTGCTGGCTGACCCGGGTGCCCAGGTCCTGGAACTCGGGGATGGCCAGGAACCCGATGCCGGTGTAGGGGACCGGCCGCGTTCCCGGGTTCTCGGTGTCGGCGTTCTCGATGCCTTCGCGCATCGGTTCGGCGTAGGCCGAGGCGACCTCCTGGTACTCGGGGTTCTCGAAGGTCGAGGCGCGGCTGCCGGGCGGGACCCGCTGCCAGCCGTACTCCTCGGCGACCATTTGCGTGTATTCCTTGTCGGTCATCCACGACAGGAACCGCCAGGCGGCGTCCTTGTTCTCGGAGGTCTCGGGGATCGCCAGCGACCAGGTGTAGAGCCAGCCGCCGTAGTCGGTCTTGGCAACCGGTGCGGGCGCGTAGCCGCTCTTGCCCGCGATCTTGCTGGCGTCGGGGTCCTCGACCGTGCTGACCATCGCGGTCGCGTCGTAGAACATGGCGGTGTGGCCCTGGCTGTAGCGGGTCAGGCAGTCGCCGAAGCCGCTGTTGGCGGCGCCGGGCTGGCCGTGTTCGCGCACCAGGTCCACGTAGAACTCGGCGGTGCGGCGGAACTCCGGCGAGGTGAGCTGGGCGTTCCACTGCTCGTCGTACCAGCGCCCGCCGAAGGTGTTGAGCATGCTGTTGAACGGCGACAGCACCTCGCCCCAGCCGGGCAGGCCGCGCATGCAGATACCCGCCCTGCCCGATTCCGGGTCGTCGAGCTCTGCGGCGAGGTCGGCGACCTCGGCCCAGGTGGGGTTGGCGGGCATCTCCAGCCCGGCCTCTTCGAACAGGTCCTTGCGGTAGGCCAGGAACGACGACTCGCCGTAGAACGGCACCGAGTACATGTCGCCCTCGTAGGACAGGGCCTCGCGGATCGGCTCCAGGAAGTCGCCGTCGTCGTAGCCCTCGGTGGCGTCGATGCGGGGCTGCAGGTTTGCCAGCCACCCGTTCTCCGCCCACATCCGGGTCTCGTAGTTGCTGATCATCACCGCGTCGAACTCGCCGCCGCCGGTGGCGACCGACGTGGTGATCTTGGCGCGCGCCTCGTTCTCCGGCAGCGTGACGAACCGCAGATTCACCCCGGGGTTCTGCTGCTCGAAGTCCGATTTCAGCGAGATCGCATCTTCCATCTGCGGGTTCGAGACGATGGCGACCACCAGTGTGGTGCCATCGTCGCCCGCGGCGATGGCACCCGCACCGGCGCAGCCGGTCATCAGCGCAGCCGCGGTGCCCAGGGCACCCAGGGCTGCTAGCCGCCGTGGGCCCCGCTTGGTTTTAGGCAACGGGTTCTCCTCCTCATGGGGGGGTCGAGGGACGCCGCTACACCGCGGCGTTGGGCTGGACCTGCACCTTCACGCCGGTCCCGGCGCGCATCATGTCGAGCGCGGCGGGGAACTCGGCCAGCGGCAGTGCATGGGTCAGCAGTTCCGCGGTGCGCACGCGGCCCGCGGCGAGCAGGTCGAGCGCGGCGCCGTAGCTGTGCAGCACCGCCATGGAGCCGACCACGGTGATCTCGTCGTTGTAGACGCGGAACGGCGACAGCGAAACGCGGGCGTCGTCGGCGGCCACCCCGAAGACCAGCAACCGCCCGCCGCGCCGCAGCGAATCAAAGGCCGCCTCGATGGCCGGGGGAGCGCCGGTGACGTCGACGGCGGCGTGGAAGCCCTCGCCGGCCATATCGCCGGCGTCGGTGTGGGTGGCCGCGGCACCGAGCTTCTTGGCGAGCTCCAGGCGTTCGGTGTTGCGGTCGACCATGGTGACCTCGGCGCCGCCCTGCTGGAGCAGCTGCTGCAGCAGCAGGCCCATGGTGCCCGCGCCCACGAGCAGGAAGCGCTCGCCGGCGTGCACACCGATGCGGCGTACGCCGTGCACTGCGCAGGAAAGCGGTTCGATCACGGCGGCCTGCCGGTCGGTGACATGGTCGGGCACCCGGTAGCAGTTGACCGCGGGAGCGGCCACGTACTCGGCGAAGGCGCCGTCGACGGTGTCGCCGATGGCGCCCCAGTTGGCGCACAGGTTGCCGCGCCCCGCACGGCAGTAGTCGCAGTGCCCGCAGAACAAGGACGGGTCGACGGCGACCCGGTCGCCTTCGCGCAGCCCGCCCGGAGCGCGTTCGCCCACGGCCACGACCTCGCCGGCGAACTCGTGCCCGGGCACCAGCGGGTAGGGGCTGGGCGGGAACTCGCCGTCGGCGATGTGCAGGTCGGTGCCGCAGATGCCGCAGGCGCCCACCCGCACCACGACGCCGTCGGCTGCGGGGGTCGGATCGGGCCGCTCCCCCACGGTGATGGTCCCGGGACGTTCGATGATGGCTGCGCGCACGGTCGCTCCTTGATCGCGGATGCGTGTGCGGTATCCCTGCACACGCCCTTTCAGCTGCTCACATGAGCATTGGGGTGCTCATGTGATGAAGCACATTCAAAACCCATTCGAAACGCGATGTCAACGTATGCTTCACGTATGAGCGGAAGGGTGATCAAATGAGCGGGGACGGGCTGCCGGAGCAGGAGGGCGCCGCGGCGGCGACGGCACAGCAGGAGAGGGCACCGTTCAAGGGACCCGCTGAGATCGTGCTGGTGTCCACGATCGCGCGCCGCTTCTACCTGGACGGGCGCTCAAAGGTGGAGATCGCCGAAGAGTTCGGCGTGAGCCGCTTCAAGGTCGCCCGCGCCCTGGAGGCGGCGCGGGAGAGCGGGATCGTGCGGATCTCCATCCGGTTGCCGGCCCAGATCGACTCCGACCTCTCCGACCGGCTGCGCGCGGCCTTCGGCCTGGAGCGCGCCATCGTCGTCGACGGCTCCGACGACCCCGCCCGGACCCACCGCCGGCTCGGTGCGGTGGCCGCCGACCTGCTGGCCGAGATCGTCGGCGACGACGACGTGCTCGGCCTCGCCTGGGGGCGCACGGTCAACGCCGTGGGCGCCGAGCTGGCAGGGCTGGCCCGCTGCACCACCGTGCAACTGGGCGGCGTGGTCTCGCACCGCACCTACGGCGAGGACGCCGACGAAGGCTCGGTGGAGTCGGTGCGCCGCGCGGCCCAGCTCTCCGGCGGGCCGGCCTACCCCATCTACGCGCCGCTGATCCTGCCCGATGCGACAACGGCCGCCGCCCTGCGCTCCGACCCGGGTATCGCCGGCGCATTCGAGCACTTCGACCGGCTGACCAAGGCGGTGGTCTCCATCGGCGGCTGGGATGAGCAGAGCTCAACGGTGTACGCGTGCCTGGAGCCCGGACCGCGCGAGGAACTGAGCAGCCGGGGTGTGCGCGCCGAGATCTCCGCGCAGCTGTTCGACTCGCAGGGCGGACGGGTGCACAGCGAACTCGACGAGCGCGTGCTGGCCATCACCGATGCCCAGCTGGCCGGTGTCCCCGAGGTGATCGCGGTGGCCGGCGGCCCGGGCAAGGCCGAGGCCATCGGCGTGGTGCTGCGCAGCGGCCTGATCTCCACCCTGGTCACCGACGCGGCGACAGCGCAGCGGCTGCTGGCCGACACCGGTACCGGCACCGGTACCGGAACCGATGCCGGTGCCGGTACCGCCTGATCCTTGAGCGGCGCTCCCGCCCGGGGCGTATCCGCCCGGTGCGCCGGGGTTGCGACCGGGGTCGGGCGGACACGCCCGCGCGCTGAGCGGGCGGGTGCAAACCGCACACCGCCTGCGGAGAAACCGGCGACTGCGCCCGCAAGGGCGGACGGCGCCGGTGCGGCGGCACCGGCGGCCATGGGCCGGTCAGTCGGCGGCCTCGGCCCTGCTGCCGGGGCGGTCGGCGGACTCGGCAGGCGGGGTGGCGCGGTCGGCCGCTTGTGCAGGCACGTGGCGCTCGGCCAGATGGGCGCGCACCGACCAGGCGACCGCACCGGCCCAGGCCAGCGCCAGCGCCCCGTAGATCCCGGCCGCGGCGATCGGCGCGGGCTCGGCCCAGACCGCGTTGATCAGCGACCGGGCGTTGGTCAACACGATGAAGCCGCCGACGACCGAACCGAGGACCCGCGGCGGGACCCGGCGCACGATCCAGGCCGCGATGGGGGCGGCGACCACGCCGCCGATGAGCAGTCCGGCCGCCCAGACCAGGTTGATGCCCGCGCCGCTGAGCCCGAGGAAGAAGCCCGCGCTGGCGGCGACCGCGACGATGAACTCGCTGGTGTCGATGGAGCCGATGACCTTGCGCGGCTCGATCCGGCCGCTCGCCAGCAGCGCGGGCGTGCCCACCGGGCCCCACCCGCCCCCGCCCGTGGCGTCGAGGAAGCCGCCGATGAGCCCCAGCGGCGCCAGGAAGCGCCGGCGTACGGGCGTGCCCATCCGTCCGCGGGGCATTCCCCAGGCGGTGAAGCGCACCATGACGTAGCAGCCGAGCACGAGCAGGATGGCGGCCATGATCGGAGCGGCGGCCTCGGTGGACAGCCGGCTCAGCACCGTCGCTCCGGCAAAGGCGCCGATCGCCCCGGGCAGCGCGATACGCCGGACCACGCGCCAGTCGACGTTGCCCAACCGCCAGTGCGCGGTGCCCGAGGCCAGCGTGGTGCCGATCTCGGCCAGGTGCACGGTCGCCGAGGCGGCCGCGGGCGAGGTGCCGGCCACCAGCAGCAGCGAGGTCGACGTGACCCCGTAGGCCATGCCGAGGCTGCCGTCGACAAGCTGTGCCAGCAACCCGACCAGGGCGAAGACCACCAGAGTCTGCATACCGTGCCGCTTTCCGCTCGACTGCTACGTTCGACCCATTTTTCCTACAAGGTCAGTGGAGATAGTAAACCTCTTTTTCCTACCGGGCAAGCGGAGAATAGACGGCTGCGGCCCCGTTCGTCCGGGCAGGGTATGCCGCCCTCACCGGGCGGGCGGAGTAGCGGCCGGCCGGCCACCGCCGCTGCGGTCACCGTGCGCGAAGCAGGCCCGCCACCCCGCCGCACCGCCATGCAGCGCGCATCCCGACCCCGCCGCGGGCGCCCCGGCACCGCGCAGGGACAATGTCCGAACGATTGTCCAGTATGCAGACGTCCAGTATGGAGACCATGGAGATGCATGCCGGAGAGCACGGCCGGCGCAGTCCAGCAGAGGGGGCCTTGTGGGGGCGGAACCGAGCACAGCCGAAGGACCGCTGAACGGGATCGTGGTGGTCGACCTTTCGCGGGCCCTGGCCGGGCCGCACGCGGCCATGCTGCTGGGCGACCTCGGCGCGCGCGTGATCAAAGTGGAGCAGCCCGGCACCGGCGACGACACCCGCAGCTGGGGGCCGCCGTTCGTCGGACCCGCAGACGAGCCGATCAGCACCTACTTCCTGTCCTGCAACCGCAACAAGGAGTCGATCGAACTCGACCTGAAATCCGAGGACGGCGCCCAGGTCCTCACCCGGCTGGTCAAGGCCGCCGACGTGCTCGTGGAGAACTTTCGCCCCGGCGTGCTCGACCGCCTCGGCTTCTCCGCCGAGCGGCTGGCCGAACTCAACCCGCGCCTGGTGCTGTGCTCCATCAGCGGCTTCGGCCACGACGGCCCCGAAGGCGGCCGCTCCGGCTACGACCAGATCGCCCAGGGCGAAGCCGGCCTGATGAGCCTCACCGGCCCCGGGCCCGACCAGCCGACCAAGGCCGGCGTGCCCATCGGCGACCTCCTGGCCGGCATGAACGGTGCCTACGGCGTGCTCAGCGCCCTCTACGAGCGCGAACGCACCGGCCGGGGGCGCGTCGTGCGGACCTCGCTGCTGTCCTCCATTGTGGGCGTGCACGCCTTCCAGGGCACCCGCTGGACGGTCGCCGGCGAGGTGCCCCAGGCCATCGGCAACCACCACCCCTCCATCGCCCCCTACGGCGCCTACACCAGCGGCGACGGCATGCTGCAGATCGCCGTCGCCAGCCAGGGCCAGTGGTCGAAGCTCGCCGGCCTGCTGGGCATCGACGCCGCAGACCCGCGCTTCGCCGACAACGCCGCCCGCGTGGCCAACCGCCCCGCGCTAAACGAAGCCATCGAAGCCGTGCTGGCCACCGCCTCCCGCGACACCTGGCTGGAGCGCATCGGCGCAATCGGCATCCCCTGCGGGGCGATCCGCACCCTCGACCAGGTCTACGAATGGGACCAGGTGCGTTCCCAGGGCCTACTGGCCGGTGTGGACCACCCGGTGCTGGGCGGCATCGAGCTGCCCGGCCCGGCGGTGCGCTTCAGCGACCCCGCCGACCCTGCGTCGGAAACCCCGCCCGAGCACAGTCCGCCGCCGGGCCTGGGCGAGCACAACGGCAGCGTCCGCGCCTGGCTCGACACGCTGGACGGATCAGGTCGGCAGAACGGCGGCGCCGCGGCCGAGTGAGCGGCCGCCGCCTGCAGCGGAACAGAGCCGGGGCCGGATCCCGCGGAATCCGGCCCCGGGCAATTCGGCTGGTTTTACCTGCGGGCGCCACCGCCACCGCCACCGCGGGAGCGGGTCCTCCCGCCGCCCAGAGCGCCGCTCTTGGCCATGCCCAAGCCGGCGATGGCAAGAGCGAGGACCAGGGCCACGGCACCGGCGATGACATTGCTGGTGATCGTGCCGCCGCCGGGAGTCGGGCCCGCCACCACCCAGGGCGCGACGATGGTCCAGATACCTATACCGACGGCCGCCCAGCCCATGCCGTGGGTGCGTTCGAAGGCGGATCCGAAGCCCACCAGCATGAACATGAAGGCCAACCCGGCGATGACGTTGCTCATCGTCAGGCCGGCGTTCAGGCTGAAACCGACGATCCACGGCGAAGCCGCGATGTAGAGGCCCGTGAGCAGCCCGAGCCCTTCGGCCACCTGCGCGGTGGGGCTCGCCATCGCTGCCTCGGAGCGGGCGCGCATCGCCATGATGTCCGGGTGTTCCTCGATCGATGAGGACCGTGCGGCCTCGACCATGGTCGGCCACCTCCTCAGACGAGACGGTGTTGTGTGCTGCCATATACCCACTAGCCGGTCCAAAGGGAGTCGAATCGCGTCAATACAGAATAAAAACCCCAGACTTGGCGATTGCATGTGCCATTCCAGGGCACGGCGCAGCCCGTGCGGCCCGGCGCCGCAGCCGAACCGCCGCACGGCCCGCGGACCGCCTTTTGAATGCCGCCGTGCCGGTGCATGCGGCATGGCGGCTCGTGCGTAGGGTGCACGGCATGGAACGTGTACTCGTATTCACCCGCACCACCGGATACCGGCACGACTCCATCCCGGCCGGGGTGGCAGCGCTGCGCGAACTGGGCGCAGAGAACGGATTCGCGGTCGAGGCCACCGAGGACCCGGCCGAGTTCCGCGGCGACCGGCTCGCCGGCTACCGCGCCGTGGTCTTCCTCAGTCCGTCCGGTGCGGTGCTCGACGACACCGGGCGGGACGCACTGGCCGAGCACATCCGCGCCGGAGGCGGCTTCTGCGGCGTGCACGCCGCCTCCACCGCCGAACGGGAATGGCCCTTCTACACCGAACTGGTCGGCGCCCGGTTCACCCGCCACCCCGAAGTGCAGCCGGCCGAGGTGCGAGTCGAGGACGGGGGCCACCCGGCCACCGCGCATCTGGGCGGCACCTGGACACTCACTGACGAATGGTACGACTTCGACCGCGACCCGCGCGGCGGCGTGCAGGTCCTGCTCTCGGTGGACGAGGACACCTACGAGGGCGGCGGCATGGGCAACGGCCACCCCATCGCCTGGTGCCGCGGCGTCGGTGCCGGCCGCGCGTTCTACACCGCCCTGGGCCACCCCTCCGCCGCCTACTCCGACACGGACTTCCGGGCCCACCTGCTCGGCGGGATCCGCTATGCGGCAGCGTGGCAATGACCGCGACCGCGACCGCACGGCCGGGCCGGTACGCACCGGGCCGAAGCGGGCCGAAGCGGTCCGGTGAACCGGGCCGGGCCCGCACCGGCATGCGGCCGACCGAACCGCACTGCACCGCACCGAACACGAGGGGAGCGGAGCGATCATGACCGCACCGCGAGCCGCCTACCAAGACGCATCGGGCGCGCTGGACGTGGACCGGGCCTTCTACGGCCGCCTGGCCGCGGCGGCGGCCGAGCACGAGACGGTCGAGGCGTTCACGCTGCCGATCCGCTCCGGCCGGGCCTGGGAGGTACCGGCCGGCCACCTGTGCCGCATCAGCACCCCCGAAGGGCCCCAGGTAGGCGACCTGAACATTTGGAACCGGCACGACCCCCGCGAACGCATGTGGGCCGCGCGCACCCGCCAGCTGCAGGCCGCCCATGTCACCACCTACGACCGCCTCTGGTCGACGCTGCCCTTCCTGCGCCCGCTGGCCACCATCACCGCCGACAGCCTCGCCGGCTACGGCACCGACGCCGAGGGCGGCAGAGTCCACGACCTGCTGGGTACCCGCTGCGACCCCTACGTCAACCGGATGCTGACCGGCGAGGACTTCGACTTCCACTGCCATTCCAACCTCACCCGCGCGGTCATGCCCTACGGCCTCACCGAGTTCGACGTGCACGACGTCCTCAACGTGTTCCAGTGCACCGGGCTCAACGGCGAGGACCGCTACTTCATGAAGGCGAGCCCCGCGCGTGAGGGCGACCACATCGAGTTCTTCGCAGAGACCGACCTGCTGATGGCGCTGTCGACGTGCCCCGGGGGCGACCTGTCAGTGGACCTGTGGGGGCCCGAGGCCGGCGACCCGCTGTCGGTGTGCCGCCCGCTGGCCGTGGAGGTGCTGCGCCCCGCTGAGAACCTGCTTGCGGGCTGGTCGCCGCCGCAGCGCGCCGACTACGCCGGCATGCACGGAGTCCGCGCGCCCCAGTGGGCCGAAACCGGCGGGTGACCGGGCGGGCACCACCCGCCCCTGTCCGCGGCGCATAGGCTGGCGGCATGGACCCCCATCCGCTCGGCGGCGGCGCCACGCTGGTGCTCGACGGCGGACTGGCCACGCATCTGCAGGACCTCGGCTGCGACCTCAGCGGCGGGCTGTGGTCGGCGCGGCTGCTGCACGACGACCCCGGCCTGGTCCGCCGCGCCCACCGCGACTACTTCGCCGCCGGCGCCGATGTCGCCGTCTCCGCCGCCTACCAGGCTTCCATCCCCGGCTTCACCGCCCGCGGCCTCACCCGCGCCCAGGCCCGGGGGCTGATCTCCCGCTCCGTCGAACTCGCCGCGCAGGCCCGCGACGAGGCCGGGGGCGGGATCGTCGCCGCCGGGGTCGGCCCCTACGGCGCGGCCCTGGCCGACGGCTCGGAGTACACCGGCGACTACGGCCTGGACACCGGCCGCTCGGCCGCGTCGGCGGGCTCCGACACCGCCGACACCGCCGCCGGCGCTGTTGCCGTGCTGGCCGACTGGCACCGCGAGCGCTGGCACCTGCTCGCCGAAAGCGGCGCCGACCTGCTGGCCTGCGAGACCATCCCATCCTTTGCCGAGGCCCGGGCCCTGGTACGGCTCCTGGCCGAGACCCCCGGCGTGCGGGCCTGGTTCAGTTTCACCTGCGTCGATGGCGAGCACATCAGCGACGGCACCCCGCTGGCCGAGTGCGCCGCACTGCTCGCGGGAAACCCGCAGGTGGTGGCCGTCGGCGCCAACTGCACCGCGCCCCGCCACATCACGGACCTGATCGGCCGCATCCGCGGCGTGCCTGCGGTCGTCTACCCCAACTCCGGCGCGAGTTGGGACCCGCGCACCCGCGAGTGGAGCGGCGGCGGCGATCCCGCGGACTTCGGCGCCGCCGCCCGCGAGTGGCAGCGTGCGGGCGCCCGGCTGATCGGGGGCTGCTGCCGCACCACCCCCGAGCACATCCGCCGCGTCCGCGCACATCTGGACTGACCGGCGCCCGCGGGCGGCCGGCCCTCGCCGTCCTCGGACGGCTCAGTCGAAGGGCGAGGTCACGTCCCGGCCGGCCTCGATGTCGGCCATGACCCGATGCATCGCCTCGGTCTCGTTGAGGTGCGGGAACGGCGTGTCGGGTACGGGCGCGCCGAGGAAGTCGCACAGCGGCTCCCAGCCCTGGCTGACCTGGAAGACGAGCAGCCGCTCGGCGGGGAGCGCCTCGATGACCGCTTCCCGGTGGCGTTCGAACGCCGCCACCGACTCCTCCTCGCTGGGAGTGCGGAGTTCCCCGCCGAACAGCGACCCGAACATCGGACGCATCAGCTTGGCGAAGTCCTCGCCGAGGTTGCCGGGAGGGGCCGAACCCTCGCTCATCGCTGCGACGCTTTGGAAGATCGTGCTGGCCATACTCGTGAACCACGTGTGCGGGTCGCGGACGGTCAGCACCACCTTCGCCTGCGGGTAGGCCGCCGCCAGTTCGCGCCAGAAGAACGAGAACGGCCAGTCCACACCCGCCCGGTAACCCTCGGTGACGCGGTCCCAGTCGACCGGGTCGTCTTCCAACGCGTGCAGCCACCGGCTCAGCTGGTCAGGCCGGGACATCAGCTCGAACATGTGGTAAGTGGGGGCGAATCCGAGCTGCTCCAGCCCGGCCTTCATTGAACTCGTCCCGGTACGGGGCAACCCTGCCCCGATGACCTCGACCATGTGTAACGCTCCCTATCCGAGTACTCCGGTTTCGCGGCGGTGCGTGCCCGAAACCGCCGCCGCCACGGCCATTGTGGCCCCATGCGCCCGGGCAGCGGAGCCGGGGGCGGTTTCGGGAACCGCCGCAGTGCCGGTGTTCTCCGTATCCGCGCCGGTGTACCCGCCGCCGGTATCCGCCGACCCCGCGCCCGCGCCCGCCGGCGTGCCGCAGCGCAAGTGCGCCGGGGTCCGGAGGCGATCCGCGGCCCGGTCTGGGTAGCGGCCCCAATGGCACCCCTACGGCACCCGCGCCCCGGCGCGCCGGGGCGGAGCAGGAAAGGCAGGTCCGCCATGGTGAACATCGCCGTTTTCGGCGCCAGCGGAATGATCGGCTCGCGCGTCGTCGACGAGGCGCTCTCCCGCGGGCACGCCGTCACCGGCCTGGCCCGCGACCGCACCCGGCTGCCGCACACCGAAGGCGAGCGGCTTACCGCGGCAACCGCCGACGTGCTCGACCCCGGCGACGTCACCGCGGCCGCCCGCGGTCAGGACGTGCTGGTCAGCGCGGTGGGCGGCGGCGACGCGACCGGGCACCGCAAGCTCATCGAGCCCTCGGCCCGCACGATCGTCGAAGCCCTGCGCCGACTGGCCGACCCGCCCCGGTTCATCATGGTCGGCGGCGCGGGAAGCCTGGAGACCACCCTCGGCAAGCAGGTGTGGGACACACCGGGCCTGCCCGATGACGTGCTGGCGATCATGCACGCCCACGGCGACGCGCTGGAGTTCCTGCAGGGAGTCACCGACATCTCCTGGACCAACCTCAGCCCGCCCGCCGTGATCGAGCCCGGTGAGCGGACCGGTACCTACCGCACCGATACCCACCGGTTGGTGGCCGACGCTCAGGGCAACAGCCGTATCACCGCCGAGGACTACGCGGTGGCCTTGGTCGACGAGATCGAATCGCCCAAGCACCTCGGCGAGCGTTTCACCGTGGGGGAGTAACCGGTCCGGCCGCGTGCACGTCCGGCGGGCAACGGGACAACGGGGCAACGGGGCGACTGGCAATACGGACAACAGGCAATACGGGCACGACGGCACGGCACCGGAAACGCAGGCAGCAGAGGAGGCCGCCATGGCCGGCAAACGTGAGAAGGAGACCGCGCAGCGCGTTCTCAGCGAAGCCGGAGGCACGATGGCCGAGCAGGCCGGCATCAAACCGGCCGACCGCCCGGCTCCGTTGTGGCAGCTGCTGGTGCTGGTCAACCTCGTCTCGGCACGGATTTCGGCCGACATCGCCGTGTCCGCTGCGCGGGAGCTGAACAAGGCGGGCGGCACCACGCCCGAGGGCATGGCCGGACTGAGCTGGCAGGAGCGCGTCGACGCGTTGGGCCGGGGCCACTACGTGCGCTACGACGAGAGCACCGCGACACGGCTCGGCGAGTGCGCCGACCTGGCCCGCGAACGCTACGGCGGCGACCTGCGCAAGATGGCCGATGAGGCCGGGGGCAGCCGCACCCGCCTGGCCAAGCTCCTCCAGGAGTTCAAAGGCGTCGGGCCGACCGGCGCCGACATCTTCTGCCGCGAGGCCCAGGCGGTATGGCCGTGGCTGCGGCCCTACGCGGACAAACAGGCCCGCAAAGGGGCCGACCGGGTAGGCCTGCCCACGGCTGGGGACGAGCTCGCCGAACTGGTCGCGGGCGACGACTTCGCGTCGTTCTGCGCCGGGCTTGTGCGTATCGCCCGCGAGGACGCCTACGCCGAACAGGTCCGCCAAGCAGCGGGCTAATGCACCGGCGGGCGCCCGTGCGGCGGGCGGCATACGGGCGGGGCGCGATGGGTGTGCGCCCGCGGGGCGGGAATCCGCGGCAAGAAATATCACCGCATGCGGTGCGAAGGGGCGGCGCGAATTGCGCCGCGGCCGCCGCCTACCGGTCGGCGGGAAAAGGACAATGCGTGCGATTGTTCATTCGGCGCTGCAAATGCGGCCGCGGCCGGGTGCCGCGCGCAGGTCGGCGCGCGGCACCCCCGGTCGGACCCGCCGCTGCGGCACGGCGCCGCGCGCCGACCCAGGACAGCGGGGCGGAGCCGAACTACGCAGTGCCGGTGGTGCCGGCGTTGGCGTCCGGTTCGGTGTCGTCGTCGGCGAGGACGCGGTACAACCCGCGTTTGGTCTCGCCCAGCAGGCGGGCGGCGCGTTCCAGCTGCGCCTCGGTGCCCACACTCGACATTTGGTTGGCGGCGGCCGAGAACTCGGCCATGGCCGAGGAGAAGAGGTCGGCCGCCGTGGGAGCCGCCTCGCCCGGTTCCTCCTGCGCGGGGGCGGAAACGACCGGTACCTGCTGTGCCACCGCTGCCTCCTGGGGTTGGGCCGCCGCTGCCGCGGCGGACGACGGAGCGGGCGCGGCGGCTCCCGTAGCGGGCGGGACCGCCGGTGCCGCGGCGGCGCTGCCGCCGCCCTCATAGGCCGCACCGGCCTGCAGCAGGGCGGGCGGGCCGCCCAGGGAACTGATGCGCTCGCGCCCGGCGCCGGTGATCTCGTAGGGGCGCTGCCTGCTCCAGCCTGCCGCCTCCGACAACTGCACCAGGCCGTCCTCGGCCAGCTGGTCCAGCAGCCGCTGCACTGTTGCGGCGTCCGGCCGCCACTGGTTGTCGGTGCGCTCGGCGAAGACGGTGATCAGTTCGTAGCTGTTGAGCGGCTCCTCGGAGAGGAGCAGCAGAGTCGCCGCGAGTTGCTCGTCCTGCGCGGGTCCGGAGTCGTCTCCGTCAGCGCCGATCATCGGCACCACCGCCATATCGCACTCCTTTGTTGCCGTAATGTTGCCGGGGGAATTGACGATTCGCCGGGCATGACCCGCATTCGCGGAATCACGATATGGGGCGTCAATGTACCATGATCAGCGGCCCCCAATTTGCACGGAAATGCCCGTGCAGCAGGCGTTGCGGCCGCCCGCGCCCCCGGCGCCGGGCGGCACATCCGCCGCTGCGCCCCGCGAGCCGGCACGGCTCGGCCCGGATCCGCGCCGAGCGGCGCAGCCCCGCAGAACCGGACCCCGGGAAATGTCACCGGCACCGAGTACCGTGGAAGCATGTGCCGCAACATTCGCCGCCTGCACAATTACGACCCGCCCGCCGACGACACCGAGGTCCGTGCCGCCGCACTGCAGTACGTCCGCAAGATCAGCGGCAGCACCCATCCTTCGGCGGCCAACCGCGAGGCCTTCGACCGCGCGGTCGACACTATCGCCGCCGCCACCGGCGACCTACTCGGCTCCCTGGTCACCGCGGCGCCGCCGCGCTCGCGCGAGCAGGACTCCGCCCGCGCCGCCGAACGCGCCCGCCGGCGCTACGACCCCGCCGCGCAGTAGCCTGCGCCGCGCCGGCACCGGCTCACCACTGCACCTCCAGGCGTTCGGGGGAGCGGTGGATCAGTGACGGCTCCATCGCGATCCGCGCCTCCGGGCGCAGCCGCGCTCCGGGCAGGCGCCGTGTCAGCTCGTGCAGCACGGCGCTCAGCTGCGCCCGGGCCAGCCGCGCGCCCGGGCACGCGTGCACCCCGTGGCCGAACCCCAGGTGGCCTTGCGGCCGGCGGGTGATATCCAGCCTGTCGGGCCGCCGAAACCGGGCGGGGTCGCGGTTGGCCGCCCCGAAGGAGACGAACACGGTGGCACCCTCGGGCAGTTCGGTGCCGCCCAGCACGGTGGCGCGGGTGGCCCGGCGGCGGAACCCCTGGATCGGTGCGTCGAACCGGGCGCACTCCTCGACCGCATCGGGGATCAGTTCCGGGCGTTCGCACAGCGCCTCCCACTGCTCGCGGTGGCGCAGCAGGTGCAGCAGCATCGAGCCCATCAGCGCACTGGTGGTCCGGTGCCCGGCCAACAGCAGGTTCTGCAGCGACGACACGCACTCGCCGCGCTGCTCGCGGGTGAGCTCGGCCGTGTCCGGGGCCAGTGCGTGGACGAAACCGGTGATCAGGTCGTCGCGCGGCTCGGCGTGGCGGCTGCCCACGTAGCCGTCCATCACGTGCTGCAGACCGGCGATCTCCCGCGCGGCCGCCACCTGGTCGTCGGCGGCCATCGGGCGCAACACCAATTCGGAGGCGCGGTAGCCGCCGCGGACCACCGCCGGCACGTCGGCCGGGTCGAGACCCAGCAGATGGCCCATCACCTGGCCGGGCAGCCGCTGCGCGAGCCGTTCGACCAGGTCGGCGCCGCCGTCGCCGGCCAAGCCGTCGACAAGCCGGGCGGTGCGTTCGGTGATGAAGCCGTGCAGGGCGTCGACCCTGGACGCCGACAGGCCGCGGGTGTGCGGCTCGCGGTAGCGCCGGTGGGCTGCGCCGTCGGAGGAGAGCACCACCCCGCCGCCCCCGATGCCCTTGGCCAGTTCCGCCCGCGCCTCGGGTGACGGCAGCGCGTCCGGCCGCAGCGCCCCTGCCGAGGACAGGTCGCCGGGGCGGGCCAGCGCGTCGCGCACGTCGGCGTAGCGGGCCACCAACCAAGAGTCCAGCTCAGGGCGGAAGGTGAGCCCCGGTGCCCGGCGCGCCCGTGCGTAATGCGGGTAGGGGTTGCGCTGGAAGGCGTCGAGCGCGGCGAAATCCATGGACGCCTCCGGGCGGTGGCGGTGGTGGCGGGTGGGGCGGTCCGGTCGGCGCGGTCCCCGCAGTGATGATGGCCCAGCGTTCCGGAACCGACAAGCCGCGCCGCCGCATCCGGCCACGGGTTCATGGCCTGCGCAGACTCCGCCGCGCCACCGCCGTCGCGCTCGGTGGCGGCGCCCGGTCGTTGGCAAAGATGTAGTAGGAGTGCTATAAACGGTAGCTGTTCGCAGATGAAAGGTAGGAGTCATATGGCGTTAGTGGACACGGAGGAGGCCGCTGCGGCGCTCCCCGGAACGGTCGGCAGCGCACCCGTTGTCGAGGTCTCGGACCTTCGCATGCGCTACGGGACCACCGACGTGCTCAACGGGGTCGACCTGCACGCCTACCCCGGCGAGGTCGTCGCGCTGCTGGGGCCCAACGGTGCCGGCAAGACCACGACCGTCGAGATCCTCGACGGATTCCGCAACCGGTCGGGCGGCGAGGTCTCGGTCCTGGGCGCCGATCCCGCCACCGCCGACGAGAGCTGGCGCGCCCGGCTGGGCGTCGTCCTGCAGTCCTGGCGCGACCACGGCCGGTGGCGGGTCGGCGAGCTGCTGCACTACTTCGCCCGCTTCTACGCCCCGTACTCCAGCGCGCAGCGGCCGCGCCCCCGGCCGGTCGACGAACTGCTCGAAACCGTCGGGCTGACCGAATACGCCCACCGCCGGGTCAGCACCCTCTCCGGGGGGCAGCGCCGCCGCCTCGATGTCGCCATCGGCATCGTCGGCCGCCCCGAAGTGCTGTTCCTGGACGAACCCACGGCCGGCTTCGACCCCGAGGCGCGGCGCGACTTCCACGACCTGGTGCACAATCTGGCCGACGGCGACTGCGCCGTCCTGCTGACCACCCACGACCTCGACGAAGCCGAGAAACTCGCCGACCGCATCCTCATCCTCGCCGGCGGCAGGGTGGTGGCCGAGGGCAGCGCCGACCGCCTCGCCGCCCAAGTGCCCGCCGACGCCGAGATCAAATGGACCCGCGGCGGCCGGCGTTTCGTGCACTCCACCCCGGACGCCACCGGGTTCCTGCGCGAACTGCTGGCCGACCACGGCGACGACATCGCCGACCTCGAAGTCCGCCGGGCCAGCCTGGAGGACGCCTACCTGACCCTTGTGCACCGGCACGAGACCGGCCGCGCCGCCGAAGCCGCGGCCGGATTCACCGAGGAGGTCCGATGAACACCCCCGCTCTCATCGCGGTGCGCTCAGGGCTGCGCAAGGGCTGGATCGAGTACCGCCACTCGCTGACCACCAAGGACGACATACTCAGCCAACTCGGGATGGTCGCAGTGTTCACCGTGCTGGCGATGTTCATGCGCGGTCAGAACGTCGACGGCACCGACATCCCCATCGCCAACATGTGGCTGGCCGGACTGATGGCCCTCACCGTGGCCACCAGCGGGCTGCTGACCGTGGCGTCGGCACTGGCCTCCGAGCGCGAGGACGGCACCCTGCTGCGCGCGAAAGCGGTGCCGCACGGGCTGCTCGGCCACGTCGTCGGCAAAACCGTGCACATCGTCCTGCTCACCACCTCCACCGTCGTGCTGCTCGTCATCGTCGCGCTGCTCCTCCTCGACGGCTTCAGCCCGGGCGGCCCGGCGGACTGGCTCACTTTCGCCTGGGTACTGTTTTTGGGTCTGCTGTCGATGGCGCCGCTCGGCGCGATCGTCGGCTCCCTCATCAGCAACCCGCGGGTGGTCAGCGGCCTGATGATGTTCCCGTTCTTCGGCCTCATGGGCATCTCGGGTGTCTTCTTCCAGGTCACCGGCTTCCCCGAATGGCTGCAGTGGGTCTCGCAGGTGTTCCCGCTCTACTGGATCGCGCTGGGCATGCGTTCGGTATTCCTGCCCGACTCCATGCTGGCGATCGAGATCGGCGAATCCTGGCGGCTGCCCGAGGCCGCCGCCGTCATGGGCGTGTGGGCGGTCGCCGGAACCGTGGTCGCGGTGTTCGTGCTGCGCCGCATGGCCCGGCGCGAGTCCGGGGCCCGGATGGCGGCCGGACGGCAGAAGGCGATGCAGCGTGTCTGAGCCCCGGCGGCCCGGCACCGACCACGAGACCGCGGTGTTTGAAAGCACCGGCCACGACACCGGCCACGACACCGGCCAGGACACCGGCGACACCGGCTCCGGCCCCAACGGCCGCCCGCCCAACGGCAAGGACCCGGCCGCTGCGGCCGGCGAGAGCACCGGCACCGGTACCGGCTCGGCCTCCGCGGCGGGCGGCCGCACCCGCGGACCGGCCGAGACCGAGCGCATCCACAACCGGATCTCCGTCCTGCGCGCCGAACGCGGGATCTCGCGCCGCCGGCTCGCCGAGGCGCTCGGGGTGCACTACCAGACCGTGGGCTACCTGGAACGGGGCGAGTACAACCCGAGCCTGCACCTGGCACTGCGCATCGCCGAGTACTTCGAGGTACCCGTCGAGGTCGTCTTCTCCATCGACCCCTTCCCCCGCATCGGCGGTTGACCAGCAGCCCGCACGGGGCGGTCGGCGAAACGGCCGGGGCGGTGCCGCCCGCACCGCCCCGGCCTCGTGCCAGCACGCCCCCCGGCTCGGCGGGTTGGCCCCATGGCGACCCCGCCCGTGCCCGTCTAGGGTCCTGGTGGAACACCGGCGCCGGCCGGTGCCCGGCGGCACTCGCGGTGGGGGAGCGCCGCCCCCGATCTGTGAAAGGCACAATGTGAGCGCACCGAGCAGCCAGACCCGGAGCGGGCGGCGCAGGCCCGGCCGCAGCGGTCTCGCGCTGGCGGCTGCCGCCGCCCTTGCGAGCGGCGCCGCAGCACCGGCAGCCGCCGACCCCGGCGCGACCGCTCCGGGCGGCCCGCACCACCAGGATCCGCCGGTCGAGCTGCCCGCCCCCACCGGGAAACTCCCGGTCGGCAGCACCGGCCTGCACCTGGTCGACCACGGCCGCAGCGACATCTGGAACCCCGAGGCGGCGGCCCGCGAGCTGATGCTGACCGTGTGGTACCCGGCCGCATCGCACGCCGGCGACCGCGCCGACTACGTGACACCGGAGGAATCGGCGCGGGCCATCGAGGCGGTCGGGGTCGACCTGCCCGCCGATGCACTGCACGAGGTCGGCACGCACTCCATCGCCGACGCGCAGGTCCGCCGGCCCCACTCGCCCGGCGGCTACCCCCTGGTGCTGCTCTCGCCGGGTGCCGGCCACAGCCGCAGCAGACTGACCTCCATCGCCGAGGATCTCGCCGGCCACGGCTACGTCGCGGTCGGCATCGACCATGCCTACGAGGCGGCCGAGGCCGAGTTCCCCGGCGGGCGCATCCTGCAGTGCCGCGCCTGCGGCCAGGACCGCTGGGCCGAGGGCACCCGCAACCGGGCGGCCGACGCCTCCTTCGTCCTCGACGAACTGACCGGGCAAGATCCCGCCTGGCCGGGCGCGCGGCACATCGACGCCGAGCACATCGGCATGGCCGGCCACTCGGCGGGCGGCTCGGCTGCGGCCGAGGTCCTGCGCACCGACGACCGGGTCGACGCCGCACTCAACTTCGACGGCCCCTACTACGAGCCCGCGGTGACCGAGGGCGTGGCGGACCCGCTGGGCCTGGTCACCAGCGACCTGCAGCCCGAGCCGCCCTTCCACGCCTCCCAGGAGCGCATGTGGCCGCAGCTGCGCGGATGGCGGCAGTGGCTGCGCCTGAGCGGTTCCGGGCACTCCTCGGTCACCGACTGGGGTGTGCTCATCGACCGCTTCGGTATCCGCGACCAGGTCCCTGAGCAGACCCTCACCCGCCAGTACGGCACCCTGCCGACCGAGCGCGGTCTGGCGGTCGCCCGCGACTACACGACCGCGTTCTTCACCCACCACCTGCGCGGACACCAGCGCCCGGAGATCACCGACCCGCACGCGGCCCACCCCGAATTGGCCGTGGTGGCCGACGGCCGCGGCTGAGCCGGCCCGCCCCATCCCACCTGCACCGGCCCGCCCACCCCGCTCCAGGGGATGCGCGGACCGGTGCGAAGATGGCGGTGCTGTGATCGGGTCGCCGAGGTCGCGTGTGTGCCGGGCCGGGGTTTTCGCCGCGGCCGCTGTCGGCGTGTCCGGCGCCGGACACGCCGCGATGTCGGCGCACGAGGTACCGGCCACGGGTTATGCCGCCGGAGCCGCACTGGTCTTTGCCGCGGCATTGGCGGCGGCGGGCGCCGAACGCGGCTACTGGACGATCCTGGTCTGGATGGCCTGGAGCCAGCTCGCCCTGCACCTGGTCTTCGCAGCAGCCCAGACCTTCGCCGACCCTGCCGCGGGCGCCGCCGCGGCCCACCACGCGGGCGGCGCCCTGCCGGTTGCATCCGCCGCACCGACCGGACACGGCGGCCAAGGGTCGGGCCGGGGCATGCTGCTGGCCCACGCGGCCGCGGCCGCGCTGTCGTCGTGGTGGCTGCGCAGGGGCGAAGCGGCCGCCGCATCCGTTGCGCGCTACCTGCGTGCGCTGCTGTTCCCGCCGCTGCTGGCGGCGGTGGTCTGCTGGCAGCCCCAGCGGCGCCCCATCCTGTGCGCCGCCGTGCCGCGGCACGTGCGCGTGCCCGCCGCAGTGCTGCGCCATGCGGTCGTCGTACGCGGCCCGCCCGCCGCACCCTCCTGCATCCAGGACACCCGAACCTAGTACACCTGCGCCGAAACCGCGCCCCGCCGAACCGACCGGTTCCCGGACGTTGCCGCCCGGCCCCGCTTCCTGCGGCCCCGGCAGCCCCGCGCGCAGGTGCTGCGGCGCGCCGCCGCCCCGGCGGTGCCGGCCCTCGACCGCCATCCGGTGCACATCGCCGAACCCGTGTTCATCGAGGGGTACAAGATCCGCCGCTCTCCCCAACTCGCCATCGACCTCGACGGCGT
>NZ_BAAGYZ010000104.1:0-142773 GCF_054778995.1 Streptomonospora sediminis | reverse complement strand
ACCGCTGTCCCACCGCACGCGCCGGGCACGCCGCGCGGCCATCTGCCGCGCCCCCGCCCGCCGCCGCGCGCGGCCGCCGCCTGGCCGCCGGCGCCTGCGCCGGATGGGCGGACCGAAGCGAAGAAGGCCCGACCAGCCATGTCCAGCAAAACCGTGTCCGGCAATCCGAACACCGGAATAGGTGTGCCGACGCGCCGGGGACCGCAGTCCCCGCCACCAGCACCCGCCCCGGCAGCGGACGCACATCCCGAGCCGCCCCCGCCCGCCCCTGGGGCCCGGACACCCGGGCGGGCACGGGAGGTGGACGACCACCGCATCACCGAGCTCGCCCGGGCCGCCCAAAGCGGCATCCCCGGTGCCGCGGACGACTTCGTGCGCGCGACCCGCACCGACGTCTGGCGGTTCCTCGCTCATCTGAGCGACCCGCAGACCGCCGACGACCTCACCCAGGAGACGTTCATGCGGGCGCTGCGCAGCCTGGCCGGATTCGCCGGCCGGTCCCCGGCACGGGTGTGGCTGCTGGCGATCGCCCGGCGCACCGCCGCCGACCACTTCCGCGCGGCCGCGGTGCGCCCGCGCGCCGCACGGTCCGACGGCGGCGCGGATGCGGCGGATGCGGCACCGGCGCACCGCCCCTCCTTCGAGGAGGAGTTGGCGCTGGACGACCTGCTGCACAGCCTGCCCGAGCCGCGCCGCACCGCGTTCGTGCTGACACAGGTGCACGGCTGCTCCTACGAAGCAGCTGCGCAGGCGACGGGTGTACCCATCGGCACGGTACGCTCCCGCGTCGCCCGCGCCCGCAGGGACCTCCTCGCCGCCCTGCACCGCGCCGAATCGGACACCCCGGCGCCCGCCGGGCCGCCCCGCCCGACCCTGCGGCCCCGCGCGGCCGCGGCCCGCTAGCCGGTAGACCGCCCCTGAGGTGGTGAGGTCGGTGGCGAGCATGCGGAAATGCCTGGCTGGGTTCTGATATTCGGGGCAATTCCGCATGCTCATCGGTGCGCCGGGTGGCTCGCCGCCTGCGGGCGGGGCCGTGGGCAGCCCGCCCCGGTCAGGACTCGAACAGGTCCTGGCCCAGGTAGCCGCCCCCGGTGGCGGCCGGGGGGACGGCGAAGACGGCGCTGCCTTCGTGGCGGGTGTACTCGTTGAGCGCGTCGCCGTTATCGGCGAGGTTCTGCTGGACCGGCACGAAACCGCGTGCCGGGTCGGCCTGCCAGGCCATGAACAGCAGGCCTGCGTCGCGGGTGCCGTCGGGGCGCCAGCCCTCGTCGTAGTTGTAGCCCCGCCGCAGCATGCGCGCGCCCAGGTTGTTCTGCGGGCCGGCGAGGCGGATGTGGGCGTGCTCGGGGATCAGCGGGCGGCCCCGGGAGTCCTTTGCGGAGAGGTCGACCTCGGCGCCGGCGCCGTGCTGCCCGAGCGGGGCGCCGGTGGGCAGGTCGCGGCCGATCACCCGCTCGCGGTGGCCCACGTCCTCGGCGAACCAGTCCTCCAGCAGCATCCGGATGCGGCGGACGACCACGTAACTGCCGCCCGCCATCCACGCCGGCCCGGCGCCGCCGCCCACCTGCACGGTCCGGTCGAGCAGCGAGCTGCCCTGCGCGGGGTTGTTCGTCCCGTCGATCTGGCCCATCAGGTTGCGCGGGGTGGCCGCCGGGTCCTCGGCGACCGCGGCCGTGCGCCGGAACCCGCGCACCGACCAGCGGATGCGGGTGCGCCCGCCCGCCTGGGCGAGCAGGTGCTGTACGGCCGAGGCGGCGACCACGGGGTCTTCGGCGCCGACCTGGAGCAGCAGGTCGCCGCCGCACCACTCCTCGCGCAACGCGTCGGTGCCGAACTCGGGCAGGTCGGCCAGCGCGTCGGGACGCGAGTCGCGCTGGCCGGTCGCCTCCAGCAGCGACGCGCCGATGCCTACCGTGATCCCCAGAGACGCGGGCAGCAGGCCGGCGGAGGCGGCCCCGGCCACGACCGCCGCGGGCCCCTCGCTGTGCAGCCGGTCGGCTGCTTCGGTCCAGGCGCGCAGCACCTCGGCCGCGCGCTCGCGGGCCCGTCCCGCCGAACCGCCCCCGCTGTCGGCGGTGCCGCCGCCGGCCGAGCCGGTCAGGTCGAGGGCGAGCACGTGTGCGAACGCGGGCACGGTGCCGGTGATGCCGGGCTGCAATCGGCCCGGCCCGCCGCCGGGCGAGCCGGCGGCGGCCATCCGCAGCCGCGGTGGCGGACCGGACTCGGCCGGTGCGCCACCGCGCCGCGCCAGCACCTCGCCGGCCGCCAGACCACTGCCCGCGCCGATGAGCGCCGCCGCGCCCACGCGTGTCAGCAGCCCGCGCCGCGACACACCGCCCGGTGCCTTTGCCACCGGGGCGGCCGGATCGGCCGGGCGGGCTCCATCGGCCCCATCCGCAGCGTTGGCCGGATCGGGCCGATCCGGCGGACCGGCCGATCCGGCGGGACCGGTGTCCTGCGGCGGTCTGGGTTCGCTCATCGCTTGCTGTGCTCCTGCTCTGCGGTGCCCCGCCACCTGGTCCGGGCCGGAGCGGTCTCCGGCCGGCCCGGCGGGCGGATCAGCGCTCCAGTACCGGGGCGTCGACCTCGACCTCGGTGCCGCTGCCGAACTCCAGAGTCAGCGCCACCGTGTCGCCGACGGCCGGTTTCTCGGAGATGTCCATGATCATGATGTGGTAGCCGCCGGGTTCCAGCGCGGCGCTGCCACCGGCCGGCACCGGGACCTCCTCGGCCTCCCGCATCGTCGACGCGCCGCTTTCGGTGGTCTCGGACTTGTGGATCTGCGCCGTCTCCGACGCCGTGGTCGCCACACCGACCAGGGCGTCGGGGGAGTCTGCGGTGTTGTCGATCGACAGGTAGGCGGCACCGACATCGGGGCCGGCCGGCTCGGGCACCCAGGCCCCGCTGACCTCGATGGCGCCGCTGGAGGCGCTGCCCTTTCCGGCGTCCCCGGCCGCGCCGCCCGTCTCGGCGGTGGACGCGGCGGGGGAGGGGGACGGCGCCCCGTCCCCCGGGCCGGAGACTTCGCAGCCGGCCAGGGCAAGGGCGGCGAGTCCGGCTCCGGCCAGGTTGAGCACGCGGTGCATGCGGTGCGGGATCGCGGTCATCGGTGCTGCTGGTCCGTTCGTGCGTGCCGCGGAAGAAGCCGAGGGGCGCCGGCCCGGGCCGGCTGAGGCGGGGGAGCCGGCACGGCCTGCAGCAGGCCGCGTGCGCAGCACCGGCCTCACAGCCACTGCTCCGCCAACTCCGGCAGCACCTTGCTCATCGCCTTGGGCGAGGTGCCCTCGTCGAAGAAGCCCACGGCCGCGCCGTCGCCGTTGAGTACCGCCACGCGCCCGCCGTGGGTGACGAGGTAGTCGCCATCGGTCTTCTCGGGAGCCTCGACCGGGATGCCGTAGTCCTCGGCCGCCTGGACGACCTCGTCGATGGGGCCGCGCACCCCGGTGAACTCCGGGCTGAACGAGTCGAGCCAGCCGCGCAGCTGCTCGTCGGTGTCGCGTTCGGGGTCGGTGCTGACCATCACGACGTCGAAGTCGTCGGCGCCGCCGCCGATCTGCTCCAGCGCGGCGTTGATGTCGGCCATGGTGGTGGGGCACACGTCCGGGCAACTGGTGTAGCCGAAGTAGAGCAGCGTCAACCGGTCTTCGGGGACCTCGCTGAAGGCCCAGTCCTCGCCCTGTGTGGTGGAGAACTCGTAGGACGGTGCCGGCATCGCGCTCGCGGACACCTCCATGAAGGGGCCCTGCCGCTGGTCGGCCGGTTGTTCCTGCCCGGTGCCGCCGCTGCAGCCAGCAAGCACGAGCGCGGCCGCAGCCGCCGCTCCCGCGAGCGCACTGCGGCGGCCCCCGATCTGCAGCTCACTCATTGTCGAGCGATTCTCCTCACTTGTGACCTGTGCTGACCCGGTGCCGACCCGGCGGCCCCGGCTTCTGCGGCCCGCGGTCCGCGGTGCGGACCGGGCCGGCGGCCGGTGCGCCGTGGCACCGGAGCGTCCCCCCACAGGTCGGATGTGGGGGCGGAACGGTTCCACACGATTTCCGGACGGCCTCCACGGAGCGCGGCCGGTCGCCGGATGCGCTGCGCAGCGCGGCAGGGGCGCGCGGCGGGATGCGCCCGCGCGGTCCGCATCCGACGCTACCTGCGGGCCGCGGCACCCGCGATCCGGGGTGGGCCCGCCGTCAGGCGGTGCCCTGCCGGGTCAGTTCCAGCAGCCGCGTTGTGGTGTTCCAGTTGCGGACCGTGACCGGTCCGGGCAGGTGGCGGCCCAGCAGGGGTGTCAGCTTCGCCCGGCCCAACCCGTCGGGGAAGTACAGGTAGAGCTCGCGTTCGCCCGGCACCAGTTCCTCGGGCGCGAACGAGGCGGGGTCGAGGGCGGCGAGGCGTTCGCGGTCCACCGGGGTGTTGAGGAAGGCGACGGCGCATTTGGCGGGGTCGCGTACTGCGAACGGAAGGTTGTCGACCACCCGCTGCAGGTCGGCGGCGCTGCGCACCATGGCGCTGACCGAAACCTGCAGTTCGGCTTCGAGCGCCTGTTCCAGGGCGGCGCTGATCTCTGCGGGGCCGGTCCCGGAGGCGGTGAAGGCGGCGTTGCCGCTCTGCAGCAGTGTGGCGGTGTCGGTATAGCCCAACCCCGCCAGCACTGCGCGCAGGTCGGCCATGCGGACCTTGTTGCGTCCGCCCACGTTGATCCCCCGCAGCAGGGCCGCATACCTGGCCACCGCACTCTCCTTTGCCGCCGCAGTGCACCGCCGGCGCCGGCCGCCGGTGCAACCGCAGGGTACCGAACCCAATCCCGGCGGGTTTCCGCCTGGGGTCGGCGGCCGGAGCCGGGCACAGAGTGAATCTACGTTGTAAAGACGCTCATTTTGCAGGCACACCATCGCAATGCCGACCGCCCCCGGCCCGCTGCTCCTCACGCCACCCGGTAGGGCTCCGCGTCGGCCTCGCGCAGCTCGACGCCGTGGCCCGGCCGGTCCGCGTCCAGCGGTAGTTCCCCCTGCTGCGGCGCATCGGTGCCGTCGAAGAGCCGGCGTTCGATGCGCACATGGTCGTGGAACCACTCGACATGCCGCAGCCGGGGTGTGGCCGCCGCTGCGTGGCGGTGCAGGTAGGGCGCGCAGTGGGCCGAGTTGTCCAGGCCATGGGCCGCCGCCACGGCGCAGGCCCGCAGGAACTCCAGTACCCCGCCGCAGCGGGTGATGTCGACCTGCAGGCAGTCCACCGCGCCGGCGGCGCACATCTGCTGGAAATAGGCGACCGTGCAGCCGTACTCCCCGGCCGTTACATCCATCGCCGCGGACTCGCGCACCTGCCGCAGCCCGCCCAGGTCGTCGGAGGAGACCGGTTCCTCCAGCCAGCCCACCCCGCACGCGTCGAACCCGCGGGCCATCCGAGCCGCCTGCTTGGCGGTGTAGGCGCCGTTGGCGTCGACGAACAGTTCCGCACCGTCCCCGACCACCTCGCGGGCCAGCCCGACACGCTCCAGGTCGCGCCGCTCGCGCGTGCCCCGCGACTCCCCGACCTTGATCTTGACCCGTGTGAACCCGTCCTCGTGCACCCAGCCGCCGAGCTGCCGGCGCAGGTCGCCGTCGGTGTAGGAGGTGAGCCCGCCGCTGCCGTACAGCGGCACACTGCTGCGCATCGCCCCCAGCAACCGGTACAGCGGCAGCCCCAGCACACGCGCCTTGAGGTCCCACAGCGCCGTCTCCACGGCCGAGACCGCATAGCCGACCGCGCCCGGCCGCCCGGCGTTGCGCACCGCGCGCACCATCGCCTCCAAAGCGGCGGGTACGTCCAGCACGGGACGGCCGGAGACGGTATCAGCGAGCTGGTCGCGCACGACCGCCGCGCAGGCCGGCGGCCCGTAGGTCCAGCCGATCCCCTCCTCGCCGCCGCCCGCCGCCCGCACGACGACGATCGTGGTGGCGTCCCAGGTGAGCGTGCCGTCGGCGGACGGCCGGTCGGTGGGCACCGTGTAGGCGGCGGCGCGCACGCCGGTGACCGCCGGATCGCTGGAAACCACCTGCTCACGCGCCTTGCCCGGGGTGCCCGCCGCCGGTTGCGAAGCTGCCGGAGCGGCCGGACTGCACGGCCTGCTCGCGGATCCGCGCGGTGTCGTAGGCCGGCGCCCGCCGCCGCTCGGTCATCCGCACCGCGCCCTGTTCGGGATGGCGGCCCGGCGCGCCGCCGCGCAGTGCCATGTCCAGCGCCTGGGCGAGGTGGACGGCTTCGCGGCCGGTGTCGGCGTGCTCGATCTGGGTCCGGCAACTGAACCCGTCGGCCAGCACCACCGCCCCGGGATCGGCGCCGCGCACCGCCGGCAGCAGCCCGTCCTCCGCGCAGGCCATCGACACGGCGTAGTGCCCATCCTCGAATCCGAAGTTCCCGGCCAGCCCGCAGCAGCCGGCGTCGAGCACCCGCGTGTCGGCGCCGGCGCGTTCCAGCAGCCGCGTGTCAGCGGAGAACCCCATGATGGCGTGCTGGTGGCAGTGCGGCTGGACCAGCGCGGCCCGTTCCAGGCGCGGCGGCTCCCAGTCGGGGGCGCGCCGGCCCAGCAGCTCGGCCAGGGTGAAGGTCTGCCTGCTGAGCCGCGCCACGTCCTCGTCGTGCGGGAACATCTCGGGGGCGTCCGCACGCAACACCGCCGTGCACGAAGGTTCGAGCCCGACCAGCGGCACCCCCGCCCGGATGTCGCCGCGCAGCGCCGCCACGGTCCGGGTGATGACCCGGCGCGCCGTGGCCAGTTGGCCGGTGCTGATCCAGGTCAGCCCGCAGCACAGCGTGCGCGACGGCATGCGGACCTCGAAACCGGCGCTTTCCAGCACCCGCACCGCCGCAGCTCCGACCTCCGGCTGGAAGTTGTCGGTGAAGGTATCGGGCCACAGGATCACCGCGCCGCGCGCACTGGTGCCCTCGCGCCCGGCCCGGCGCCGCCGCCTGCGGAACGCGTCGCGCAGCCGCACCGGCGCGAAGGCCGGGACGGGCCGGTCCGCGGCAATGCCGCCGGCGCGCTTGGCCGCACCGCTCAGCCCCGGCGCGGCGCTGAGCGCGTTGGCGGGGCCCGGAGCGACCGCGGCCAGCCGCGCCCACAGCGGCAGCCAGCCCATCGAGTAGTGGCCGCCCGGGCGCAGCCGCCCGGCGTAGTGGTGGGCCAGGAACTCCGCCTTGTAGGTGGCCATGTCCACGTTCACCGGGCAGTCGCTCTTGCACCCCTTGCACGCCAAGCACAGGTCCAGCGCGTCGTTGACCTCGGGGGAGCGCCACCCGTCGAGTACGTCGCCGCGCAGCATGTCGTTGAGCATCCGCGCCCGGCCGCGGGTGGAGTGGGCCTCCTCGCCGGTCACCCGGTAGCTGGGGCACATGACCCCGCCGCTGCCGTGGCGGCAGGCGCCCACCCCCACGCATCGCAGCGAAGCGCGCGCGAAGTCCCCGTCGTCGCCGGGGTAGCCGAAATGCGTCGCGGGATGGGCGGGGGCATAGGAGGTGCCCAGCCGCAGGTGCTCGTCGAGCCGGTCGGGTGCGCCGCCGCCGGGGCGCACGAGCTTGCCCGGGTTCATCCGGTCGCCGGGGTCGAAGATCCGCTTCATCTCGGCGAACGCCGGCATCAGCTCCGCGCCGAACATCTTCGGCCACAGCTCGGCGCGCGACTGGCCGTCGCCGTGCTCGCCGGAGAACGACCCGCCGTATGCGGCCACCAGGTCCGCGGCGCGTTCGGCGAACCCGCGGTAGGCGGCGATGCCGTCGGCCGTGGTCAGGTCGAACGGGATGCGGGTGTGCAGGCACCCGTGCCCGAAGTGCCCGTACAGCGAGGACCGCTCGGCCAGCCCGTACTCCCGCATCAGCGCGTGCAGGTCCCGCAGGTAGCCGCCGAGGTGCTCCGGCGGCACCGCGGAGTCTTCCCAGCCCGGCCACGCGTCGGCCATGGCGGGCACGCGCGCGGTGGCGCCCAGGCCGCCCTCGCGCAGGCTCCACATGCCGGCGTCGGCGGCGGGGTCGTCGTAGATCTGCACGCGCGGCGCCGCTGCGGTGTGCTGCACCGCCTCCTGGAACCCGGTGGCGCGCCGCAGCGACTCCGCATGGTCGCGCCCGCCGAACTGCACCATGAGCCAGCCGCCGCCCTCGGGCAGCAGCCCCAGGGCCTCGGCGTGCATGCGTTCGCGCCGTTCGAAGGCGATGAGCTTGTCATCGATGCCTTCGACCGCCATGGGGTCGAAGCCGTTGATGTGCGGGACCGCGTCGGCCGCGGCGAAGATGTCGTCGTAGGCGCACACCACCAGCGTGCGCGCGGGCGGTTCGGGGGAGAGGTGCACCTCGGCCCGCAGCACGGTGACCAGGGTGCCTTCGGAGCCGACCACGGCACGGGCCGGGTCGAACCCGTTCTCGGGCAGCAGCGCGTCGAGGCCGTAGCCCGAGACCCGCCGCGGGATGTCGGGGAAGCGGCGGCGGATCGACGGGCCGTAGCGCTCGGCGAGCTCGCGCAGCTCCCGGTAAATGCCGGCGCGCCGGCCGCCCTCGGCCTGGATGCGCGCGTACTCCGCGTCGGTGGTGGGACCGACCCACATCCGGCAGCCGTCGTAGGTGAGGATCTCCAACCGGCGGATGTTGGCCGAGGTTTTTCCGTAGGACTGGGCGGTGGAACCGCAGGAGTCGTTGCCGATCATGCCGCCGAGGGTGCAGCGGCCGTGGGTGGAGGGTTGCGGCCCGAAGATCACCCCGCCCTGGTCGCGGGTGCGCGCGTTGAGGTCGTCGAGGACGATGCCGGGTTCGACGGTGGCGGTGCCGGCGTCCAGGTCGACCTCCAGCAGCCTGTTGCAGTACTTGGACCAGTCGATGACGACCCCGGTGTTGCAGCACTGGCCCGCCAGGCTGGTGCCGCCGCCGCGGGACAGCAGGGGAGCGCCGTGCTCGCGGCAGACGGCCACGGCCTCCGCACCCGCCTCCACGGTGCGCGGAATCACCGCGCCGAGGGGGACGCGGCGGTAGTTGGAGGCGTCGGTGGCATAGAGCGAGCGCGTGCCGCCGTCGAAGCGCACCTCGCCGTCGACGCGGTTGGCCAGGTCCCTGCGCAGCGCTTCGGTATCGACCTCCGCAGCGCTTTGGCCGGCGGTTTCGGTGCGGTGCGCGGTCACCGGATCCCCTTTCCGCTGGGCCGCCGCAGTCGCCGGACCGCAGCCGCCGGACGTGTGCTGACCGGGAAGCGCGGGCGCGGTGCCGCACCGGCGCGCCGCAGGCCGCTGCGCGCCACCGCGCGTTCCCACGGCAGCGGCTGACCGCAGCCGCCTGCGGCAAACCCCGCATCGGCGGCTGCCGAGATCCGCACCAACCGGGCGGCTAACAGATCTACGCCATAAAGGTGGCGGTGTGCTGGTGTTCGACCACCACTGGTCCGCAGCCGCACCGATCAGCGATAGCAGGTGGCGCAGAGCCCGGCGAGAGCGCGGCGCTGCGCTCCGGCGAGCCGCCCCGCCGAGCGGCACTGTGCCTTGTCACACCCCGCCGCTAGTGTGAGGAATGTCCTTGCCACCAGCATGAACACCGATCCATAGACCGCCCAGGCGTCCAGCGGTGCGGCCCGCGCCGTGCCCGGCACCGGATAGGAAACATACGATGAGCGATCTCGCCGCCACTCCAGAGCAGCACCCTCCGGCGGACCCCGCGGCCGCCGACATCGAGGCCCGGCTCGAGGCCCACCGCGTCGAGCTCACCGGATACTGCTACCGGATGCTGGGCTCGGCCTTCGAAGCCGAGGACGCCGTCCAAGACGCCATGGTCCGCGCCTGGCGCGGCATCGACCGCTTCGAAGGGCGCTCTTCGCTGCGGTCGTGGCTGTACCGCATCGCCACCAACACCTGCCTGGACATCCTCAACGGCCGCTCGCGCCGCGCGCGCCCCATGGAGATGGGGCCGGCCCAGGGCACCGATGCCGTCTTAGGCCCCGCCTATGCCGACGAAACCTGGGTCGAACCGTTCCCCGACAGCCGGGCACTGCCGGCCGGCGGCGACCCCGCCGATCAGGTAGCCCTGCGCGACACCGTGCGGCTGGCGTTCGTCGCCGCTCTGCAGCACCTGGCGCCCCGCCAGCGGGCGGTGCTGATCCTGCGCGAGGTCCTGGCCTGGCACGCCCAAGAGGTCGCCGACCTGCTCGATACCAGCGTCGCCTCGGTCAACAGCGCGCTGCAGCGCGCCCGCGCCACCATGGCGGCGGTCAACGCCGGCCCCGCCGCCGACCCGGTCCGCCCCGACGACTCGGCCCAGCGCGCTTTGCTCGACCGCTACGTCGACGCCTTCGAGCACTACGACCTGGACCTGCTCGCGTCGCTGCTGCGCGAGGACGTCGCCATGTCCATGCCGCCCTACGCGCTGTGGCTGCAGGGCGCCGAGGCCATCGCGGCCTGGATGACCGGTCCAGGGCACGGCTGCCGCGGCTCGCGGCTCGTGCCGGTCGCCGCCAACGGCATGGCCGGGTTCGGCCAGTACCGCCCCGGCGGAGCCGACGGATCGTTCACGCCCTGGTCGCTGCAGGTCATCGAGATCTCCGGCGGCCGGATCGCCGGTATCACCAACTTCCTCGACACCGAGCGGCTGTTCCCGCTGTTCGGCCTGCCCGACCGGTTGGCTCCGCGCTCCGCCTGAGCCCCGGGCACCGCCGTTCGCTCGCTCCGCGGGTGGGCGCCCGCGGCACGCCGATGCCGGCAGGGGTTCCGTCGGCGTGCGCAGTGCCCTGATGCCCGCCGAGGCCGGCCGATATTCGCCGGGTGCCCGCTCACGCGGGATCCGGACACCCGGCCACGCGCTGCTCGGTGTCACCGCGCCGACCCTGAGTGACATAGGACACTAACCCAACACCCGTCCCCCGTGTTAGTATGAAGGCTACGGGTTGCAGTCTTGATTTCGCTTTGATCCCTAGTGATCGCCCGCGGAGTTTTTGACCAAGCGGGCGTTTTTCATTCCTGAGAAAGTTCGCGGCACACCCACAGACACCGCAGAGTGCGGGTCTGGCACCGATCTCGGGTATGGAGGGATCAGCCATGGCGCAGGGAACCGTGAAGTGGTTCAACAGCGAAAAGGGCTTCGGCTTCATCCAGCAGGATGCAGGCGGCCCGGACGTGTTCGTCCACTACAGCAACATTGCGGGCACCGGATTCCGCAACCTTGAAGAGGACCAGCGCGTCGAGTTCGACGTTACGCAGGGTCCCAAGGGTCCGCAGGCCGAGAACGTCCAGGGCGTCTAACCCCTAGATTTTATCGAGCTTACGCAAGCGGGGCCGTCCGATCTGATCGGGCGGCCCCGCTCGTTGTATGCCCCTGCCGGGCCCGATGACGCGCGCGGCGCACAGTCGGAAAAAGCCGGTTCTTGGTTAGCATGCCCGGTATGACCTCAAGTCCTGAGCTGCGCACCGAACGGCTGACCATCCGCGACTGGACCACCGACGACGCCGAGGCCGCCCTGCAGATCTACGGTGCCGACGAGGTCGCCCATTGGCTCACCCCTGATATGCGGGCCGTCAACGACACCGAGGCGATGCGCTCGGTGCTGCACGCCTGGGTCGAGGCCCAACCCAACTTCCTGCCGCCCGCCGGACGCTGGGCGATCGTGCGCACCGGCGACGGCGAGCTCATCGGCGGGTTGTCGCTGCGCCTGCTGCCGCCGTTCGAGGAGGACTTCGAACTGAGCTGGCAGCTGCGCCCCGACGCCTGGGGCAACGGCTACGCCACCGAGGCCGGGCGCGCCATCATCGCCTGGGCCTTCGAACAGGGCATCGAGGAGCTGTTCGCGGTCGCCCGCCCAAAGAACACCCGCGCCATCGCCACCGCCCGCAGGCTCGGCATGGAGTGGGTCGGCGAGACCGAGAAGTACTACGACAACCGGCTGCAGGTCTTCCGGATCCGCCCCTCCGACATCGGCCCCCGGGCCCGCTGACGGCCGCACCGGCGCCGCCGCCCCGCCCCGCTTCCCGAGGAGACCAGTGCACGCCACCCCCGAACGCGACCTCGACCGCATGGTCGCCGGCCTCAAGCCGCAACTGCGGCCCGGCACCTACGTGTTCGCCCGGGCCGCCGAACCGCCCGCCGGAGTGCGCCCGGTGGCCACCGTCGCCGAGGACGAAGGGCTCACCGTCGTCTGCACCCGCGAGGAAGCCGACTCCGCCGGGCTCGACCACGACTTCGCCGCCGCCTGGATCACCTTGCGGGTGCATTCGGCGCTGGACGCGGTGGGGCTGACCGCCGCGGTCTCGGCGGTGCTGGCCCGCGCCGGGATCCCGTGCAACATCATCGCCGGGTTCCACCACGACCACCTGTTCGTGCCCGCTGAGCAGGGCGGCCGCGCCGCCGCCATCCTGCGCGGGTTCGCCGCCGGCCCGCCCGATCCGGCTACCGCCGCCCCCAGTGAACAGCGCGAGTCCTCGTAGCGGTAATAAGCCCACCGGAGCACGGCGGAGTCCGACCGGAGCCCCGGCGGTCCCGACCCCCGAACGGGCGGCACGCGAACCGCACCGGGCTCACCGTGTGCGGTCCGTTCGGCCTGCGGTGGACGGCGGGCCGGACAGCCGGGCGAACAGCGGCGCAAGCAGGCCCGCCAAGTCGTGGTCGTCGGCCGGCTCGTCAAGCGGCTCGCCATCCGACGGCTCCGCCGGCGGAGGGGGATCGGTGATGGCGATCGCCGGCCGGGTGCCGCCGGCCGGCGGCAGCGGCGGCAGCGCGGGGGCGCGCCAGAAACCGGCGGCGCCGTGCGGCGGATCGGGTTCGGGCCCGCCCGGCGGGTCGGGTTCGGCCAGCGCCGCCGCGCCGTCCTCGGCGGTGGCCGGCGGGCGGGCGTGGCGGCGCAGATCCGCGAGCAGGTCGCCGCGCGGCCGCCCCAGCCACTCCACCAGCAGGAACGGGTCGGCGCCCAGCGCCTCGCCCAGCTTGCACAGCGCCGCCGCGGCGTGTTTGCAGGGGTTGCCCCAGTCGGGGCAGGAACAGCTCAGCACCAGATCGCCCAGGCCGCGGGGCAGCAGCCGCAACCCCAGCGTGTCGAACACCCGCTCCAACTCGGGCGGGAAGTCGCCGGCCAGCAGCGCCGCCCGGAAGAGCGGCTGGCCGGCCAGTGCCCGGGCGACCGTGTCCCACTGGTCGCCGCTGAGCACCGGCACGATGATGCTGACCCGGTAGGGGGACCCCCGCGAGCCCTGGACCCGCATGGCCGCTTCGCCGGCGCGCACCTTCAACCCCGACACCGCGCCCTGGGCGGCCAAGGACCGGCCGCGCTGCATCCGCGCCGCGTCGCCGCCGCGGTGCAGCAGCTCGGTGAACCGGCGCGCCCACCACGGCGGTCCGCCCGCCGGATGCGCACCGCGCGGCGGCGGCCCGGTCACGGTGCCACCGCCTCAGGAGCCAACCGGACCACCTCGCGCAACTGCTCGGTCGACAGCTCGCCCAGCCACTCCTCGCCGGCGCCCACCGCGCTGGCGGCCAGCCGCCGCTTGCGTTCGATCATGGCGTCGACGCGCTCCTCCAGAGTTCCCACGCAGACCAGTTTGCGGACCTGGACGTCGCGTCGCTGGCCGATGCGGAACGCCCGGTCGGTTGCCTGGTCCTCCACGGCCGGGTTCCACCACCGGTCAATGTGCAGCACGTGGTTGGCCGCGGTGAGGTTCAGGCCGGTACCGGCGGCTTTCAGCGACAGCAGGAAAACCATGGGCTCGGCGCTGGTCTGGAACCGGTGCATCAGCTCCTCGCGCCGGTCGCGCGCAGTGCCGCCGTGCAGCCACAGCACCTCGCGGCCCAACCGCTGCGCAAGGTAGGGGGCCAGGCGTTCGCCCAGCGCCGTGTACTGGGTGAAGCACAGCGCCTTGTCGCCGGAGGAGAGCGCGTGCTCCAGCAGGCCCTGGAGCCGGTCGAGTTTGCCGGAACGCCCCGCAAGCTCGGACCCGTCGCCGAGGAACTGCGCGGGATGGTTGCAGATCTGCTTGAGCCGGGCCATGGCCGCCAGCACGACGCCCTTGCGGCGGATGCCCTCGGTGTCGTCGAGGCGCTCGGTCATGTCGTCGACGGCGGCCTGGTAAAGGCTGGCCTGCTCGGGGGTGAGTGTGCACCAGGCGCGGGTCTCGTGCTTGTCGGGAAGGTCGGAGATGATGGTGCGGTCGGTTTTGAGGCGGCGCAGGATGAACGGGCCGGTGATGCGGCGCAGCTGGGCCGCGCTGTCGCCGTCGTCGCCGCCGGTGCCGCCGGGCCCGCCGGTGCCGGCGGGCCCGGCATTGGCCGCCGCCCGCTCCACCCGCGCGCCGATCCCGGCGCTGAAGGACTCCTGGGAGCCGAGCAGGCCGGGGTTGGCGAACTCCATCACCGACCAAAGTTCGCTCAGGTTGTTCTCGACCGGCGTTCCGGTCAGGGCGATCCGGGTGTGTGCGGGCAGCCGGCGCACCGCACGGGCCTGGCGGGTGCCGGCGTTCTTCAGCGCCTGGGCCTCGTCGCACACCACCCGGTGCCAGGGCATTTCGGCGAGCTCGTCGGCGTCGCGCAGCACGACCCCGTAGGTGGTCACCACCAGGTCGGCCGCGCCTGCGGCCCGCGCCAGCGCGTTGCCGCGCAGGCGTGCGGGGCCGTGGTGGACGTGCACCGCCAGTCCCGGGGCGAACCCGGCGGCCTCGCGCTGCCAGTTGCCCACCAGCGACACCGGGCACACAAGCAGCGTGGGGCCGGGGTGCTCGGCGGCGCCGGCCCGGCGTTCGTCGGCCAGCACCGCCAGCAGTTGCACGGTCTTGCCCAGCCCCATGTCGTCGGCCAGCACCGCGCCCAGCCCCAGCCGCCCGAGGAAGCGCAGCCAGGCGGCGCCGCGGCTCTGGTAGGGGCGCAGTTTCCCGGTGAACCCTTCGGGGGCCTCCAGCGGGGCCATGTGCTCCTGGGTGCGGCCGCCGAGCAGTTGGCCCAGTGCACCGTCGGCGTCGACCCCGGTGACCGGTAGCGGGGTGGTGCTGCCGGGCGCCACGATCATGCGCAGCGCTTCGTCGCGGCGCATGCTGCCGCTGCCGCGACGGCGCAGGTAGGCCAGCGCGGTGCGCAGGTGAGTGGGGTCGACCTCGATCCAGCGCCCGCGCAGCCGGACCAGCGGCTGTTTGAGGCGGGCGAGTTCGGCGAGCTCGGCCAGGTCGACGGTTTCGCCGTCGCAGACCGCCGCGAGCGAGAAGTCGACGAGGTCCTCGGGGCCGATCCCGCCTCCTGCGCCAGGGCGCTCGCGGGTGGTCAGCTGCAGCTCCAGCGACCGGCGGCCCGACCACTGCGGCAGGACGACGGCGAACCCGGCCGCGCTCAGTTTCGGGGCGATGTCGCGGATGAAGGAGAAGGCCTGGCCGGTGGTCAAGGTCAGTGCCGCCGGTGCGAGCTCGTTCAGCACGCCGCGCAGCGCGGGGTAGTGGCGCGCCGCCCGGGAGAGGTCGGCGAGCATGGCCGACTCGACACCGGCCGGCAGCCGTTCGGCGCCCTCGCCCAGCCACAGCGCCGACAGCGCGACCTGGAGGCTGGGGTCGCCGCCCGACTGCACCCAGAACTCCACCCGCCACTGCTCGCCGCGGCCGGCCGCGGCGGTGGGGGAGGGGCCGTCCTGGTCTCCGGATGCGGGCTCGGGTTCGGGTTCGGCCAGGCGGAACACCAGCCGGGCGCCGCCGGCGTCGCGCTGGGTGTCGCGGTGCCAGGCGCGCAGCCGTGCGGCCAGTCGGCGGTCGGCTGGCCCGATCGCGCCGGCCGGCGCGGACTCGCCGGGCCGCCCGGGGCGGTCAAGCTCCGTGCGGTCGGTGCCGGCCGGGACCAGGCGGGCATCGGCGCCGGCGAGGGCCGCGGTGAGCCGGTGCCCGCCGCCCACCGGACCCGTTTCCGCCAGCCTGGCGCGGGCACGGGAGTCGAGGAGCTCGCCCAACGCGGTGTAGACCAAGGTGCGCGGGGGGTGCGGATCGCCGGGTGCTGCGGCGGCCGGCGGCAGGGCCGCGGCCAGTGCGGCGAAATGATCGGTGCCGGCGGGGTCGAGAACCGGCCGCCAGCGCGCCTGCGGCGGGTCGCCGATGAGCCGCGGCAGCAGGTGGCCGGCATCGAGCAGGTGGGCGGCGAAGGCGTCGACGGCGGCCAGGTGCGCCAGGCCCGGGCCAATGCCGATTCCGCGGGCGGCCGGGCCGCCGGGGTGGTGGTCGCCGCTTCGGCACCGCAGCGCCGCGAGCAGCGGGGGCGCGTGCGCGGCGGGTACCGCCAGGCAGGGGACACGCCAGGTGCCCCAGGCGGGGGAGGCGTCCGGGGCCGCGGCGGGGTTGGCCGCAGCAGGCTGATCGGGCTGCTGACCGAGCGCGGGCGAGGCCGGCGGGCCGGTGCCGGTGGTGGGCAGCCGCAGCTCCGCTGTTGCGGCACCGCGGGCCTCGCCCGCACCTGCCGCAGCAGGCTCTGCGGCTGCTGCGGCGCAGCCCAGCTCGGCGAGCGCGGCGCGCAGGCGGGCGTGCGGAGCGGCAAAGGGGTGGTCCGGCACTTGGCCGGGGCCGGGTGCGTACGCGGCGGGGGAGGGGAGGGGGCCCTCTTCGGCCCACAGCACGGCCGCCGCGGCACGCTGCGGGGCGGCTGCGCGCCACCAGCCGTGCAGGACGAGCAACGCCGCCCTCCTTTCCGCCTGCCGCCGGTTCCACCACCGCAGACGTTACCGCCGGGCACCGACAGGTCCCGATGCGCCCGGCTGCGCACCGGGACCTGCACAGGCCGGACTCAGCGCCTGCGCCCGGGGCCCGCTGCTGCATTGAGGCGGGCGTGCAGCGCGAGCCACTGGTCGGGGGCGACGTGGGCGACCAGTGCCGTATGCCCGATCGCGGCGGCGGCCAGCGCCGCGTCGACGCGGCGGGCGGGATGGTGGCGCCGCAGTGAGGCTCGCAGGCTGCCGCCGGCCCCGGTGAACCCCGCCTCGACCAGTTCCCGGTAGGCGCCCAGTTCGGTGTCGGGCACCAGCGGCTCGGGCCGCCGCACCAACCGCAGGATCGCCGAGTCGACGCGGGGAACCGGGTCGAAGAGGTTCCGCGGCACGCGCCCGGCCAATTGCCAGTCGAAATGCGGCCAGCTCAGTACGGTCAACTTGCTCCACCGCCCGAATCCGCCGGTGCGCTTGCGGGCGTACTCCAGTTGGGTGAGGAGCGTCGCCGCGGTGAGCCGGGGCGCTTGCAGGCACCACGCGACGATCCCGGCGGTGGCCGAGAACGGGATGTTGCCGACCACGTGGAAGGGCCGCGGCGGCGGGTGTGCGTCGCGGAAGTCGGCCTGGACGACGCGCACCGCCGGATCCACGCGGCTGCCGAGCCGGGCGGCCAGGCGCGCGTCGATCTCGTAGGCGGTGAGCGCGCCGCAGGCCGGCGCGAGGAACCGGGTGAGCATGCCGTCTCCGGCGCCGACCTCGACCACCTCGTCGCCGGGGCCGATGCGTGCGATGCGTACTACGCGGCGGGCGGTGGCGGTATCGGTGAGGAAGTTCTGCGAGTAGGCGCGGCGCGGGTTGTGCCGGCGCTGGGAAGTGCGGTCCGGGGTGCGGCCTGCGGAGCCGCTACCGCGCGGTGCTCCGGAGTTGCGGGCCATGGGCGGTCCGATCCAGCCGGCGCTGTTGGCCGGCGGACGTGGACGGGCAGCATGGCCTGGCCGCGCTGCCGCACGGCGCAGGGCGGCGTGCGGCAGCGCGGCGGCGGTGGAACGGTTCGGGTTCCGGGCTGCCCGTCCGGCGAAATGAGGACAGGACGGGCCCCGGACCGGGGAGGCATACGCGAGCGCGCCGGCGCGGCCGGCGCGGCGTGCAGTGCGTGCTGCCGCCGCGGAATCGGCCGGTGGTCAGCCGAGCGTGCGTGGCGACCGGTCCGGGACTGCGGACCGGTGGCGGGGACGGCGCGTGAGAAGCACCGCGGACCACCGGAACGCGCTCCGGTGGTCGAAAATCGCGTGGCAGCTGCTCATAGTGCCGACAACGCTATACACGGGCGCTGCGGCCGCACAACCGATTATTTGGCCATTAATAATCTACGTCGTAAAGGTGCTGGCAACCGGATTAATCACACGTTCCCAACAAAAACCAACATTCCGCGCACCCGAACGTTATGGTTTACCCGACCGGGAAACCCCGCCGGGGCCATCGCCGTGCGGCCCCGCCTTCCTGCCCTGACGCGCGGCCGGACCATTGACGAGGGCCCATGACAGTCACCCCCCACCTGCGCCCCACCCTGGCCTTGGCTGCCGCGGCCGCGGCAGCACTGCTTAGCGGCTGCGGCACCGCCCCAGCCGAGCAGAGCCCGCCCGCGGCCGACACCGATCCGCTGACCCCGAGCGAGTCGTCCTCGCCCTCTCCGTCCGCTACATCCGCGACCGCGCCGTTGCCCGAGGCCGCCGATGGCGCGGACCTCACCGCCTGCGCCGATGCCGACTGCGAGGTCGTGGTCGAAGAGGGCGACGAGTTCGCCATGGACGGCTCATACGGTGTCGAACAGTTCACCGTGGAGTCGGTCGGCGCCGACGGGTTGAGCATGGCCGGCGAAGGCCCCGGCACGATGGTCTCCGGCCATGTCCCCGCGCCGCCCCCGGGCGGCAACGACCACCCGCAGTTCGTCATGAACGGATTCTCCATCACCGTGGTGGCCCTGGAGGGCTCCACCGCCGTGATGCGCCTGGGCACCTGAGCCTCAGGCGTATGCGGCCGGGTGGCCGCCCGGCCGGTCCGTGCACCGGCCGTTGCCGGCCGGACTACCGCGGCGCCGCCCGCCGCTCGGGTGCGTCTTCGAGCCTGCCGCGGTCCCAGTCCCCGTTGACCGCGGCGGCCTCGTATCCGCCCTGCAGGAACTCCAGCAGGGCCGCGTCGGGGTCGGGTGCCCGGCGCACGTCGGCATAGGGCAGCAGGAACTCGCCGAGCGCGGTGTCGTAGTAGGCGCCCTGCGGGCCCACCGGGTGCTCGGAAAACCCGGCGGGCTCGGGGTAGGCATAGCAGTAGAACGTGCCCTCGGCGGAGCCGCCGGGCCAGAATCCGCAGCTGGACAGTTCGTCGGAGTACGCCTCGACCATGACCCAGTCGGCGCAGTTGGGCGCGCCGCCCGGATGGGGCGGGGCCGCGCGGCCGGAGAACCGGGTGACCGCGATGTCCATGGCGCCCCAGAAGAAGTGGACCGGGCTGGTCTTGCCGATGAAGCGGCTGCGGAAACGGCTCAGGACGCGGTGGGCGGCCACGAGTTGGCCCCAGAACAGGTGGGCGTGTTCGGGTTCGTAGGCCGCGGGCGCGGTGTCCTCGGGGAAGGGTACGGACCGCTCCACCTCGACGGGGCGCGCCATGATCGGCGCGTCGACTCCGATGTCGGCCAGCGCGCCGACCGTCTCGGCGTAGAACGCGGCGACGGGTTTGGACTCCAGGGCGACCTCGCTGCTGCGGCCGTCGCTTGCGCGCAGGTGCAGCCGGTGGTCGCAGAAGTCGAACTCGGCGTCGAACACGCCGTTGCCGCAGGGCACCGCCGAGGTGGTCAGGCCTCGCGCGCAGACGTAGAGCGGCACCTGCCACCAGTGGTTGACCATGGGGGAGTGGGCCAGGCGGACCTTGCCGACGATCTGGGTCCACATGTGCAGGGTGTCGCGGGTCCGGGTCCATTCGTCGACCGCCAGCGCCGGCCAGGCGGGCGCTGCAGCGGTGTGGCGGGTCTGGGTCATGCGGGCTCCTGCGGAGTCGGCCTGCGGATGGCGGCGGCCACTGCACCGGGCGTTCGGGTTGCGCGGCGGCTCTCACCTGCATCCCGACTACCCAGGAGATGTGCTGTGCTACCTCGGGTATTGCCTGCCGCCCGCCCTGAGTGCTGCACCTGGCTCTAAAATCTACAACGTAAAGGCGTTCGTTGCTTGAAAAACAAACCCATGACAAAAAACCTGACAAAAAATAGGAGCGGCTACGCCGCCCCTCCTCCTACAAGAGGTGTGCAACCGCTCTGGTGCCACGCTGAGCCGCTACCGCGGTGCCGGCCGGGCCCGCAAAGACCACCGGGCTCAGCGGCGGATCAGCGCCTCAGGACTGCGCCTCGGTGACGGCCTTGTCCAGCATCTGGTTGGTGGCGTCGACGGCCGCCATGAGGGTGGCGGGTTCGGAGTCGAGCCCGGCGAGGACCTCGTCGACGTGGCGCAGGCCCGCGGTGTCGAGCAGGCGCTTCTCGTTGGTCACCCAGGTGGCGCGGGCGGCCAGCACGGCGTGGGCGGCCTGGGTGGCGGCGGTCGCGATGGCGCCGGCGGTGCCGGTGAGGTGGCCGCGTTCGGCGTAGGAGTTGCGGCCGTAGACCAGCTCGAACTTGGCCTGGTTCCACCAGCGTTCGGGGGCCTGGCGGCGCAGCTCGTCGGGGAATTCGGGCCGGGGGAGTTCGCCGTGCAGGACCTCGGTGAGGGCGAGTTCGGCGACCACGAGGTAGGTGGGGATGCCGGCGCGGTGGAACGGGAGCATCTCGACGTCGAACCGCCCCTTGCGGGCCTCGGCTATGCGGTACTCGACGTCGTCGAGGTCGCGGTAGTGGACGTCGACGTGGCGGCCGTCGGCCTCGACCCAGGCGCCGCCGTTGAACACGCCGCCTCCCCAGCCGCCGATTTCGGAGACCTCGCCCGGCCAGCCGATGGCGCGCAGGTCCTCGGGGTCGAAGCGGTTGCGGTAGTAGATGGCGAAGTCCCAGTCGCTGTCGGTGGCGTTGGTGCCGGTGGCACGGGACCCGCCGAGGGCGACCGCGCGGACGCCGTTGAGCTGGGCGAGGGTCTGGGAGACGTGGTCGCAGAATTCGGTGTCGTCACTGATCCGCATGGGGAAACCGTATCCCAGGGTGTTTGTGGCCGTATGCTGGCGGAGTGCTAGAGGAGATTGCGGCGACGCGGTATGTGCTGCCGCTGCGTGAGGGCGGTTCGCTTCCGGGGCTGGTCGAGGCGGACGACTGCGGTATGTACGTGGTCAAGTTCGTGGGGGCGGGGCAGGGGCGCAAGTCGCTGATCGCCGAGGTGATCGCGGGCGAGTTGGCGCGGGCCCTGGGGTTGCCGGTTCCGGTGTTGGCGCTGGTGCAGGTCGATGCGGTGATCGGTCGCAGCGAACCCGACCCCGAGGTGCAGGAGTTGCTGAAGGCCAGCGGCGGGTTGAATCTGGGGATCGATTTTCTGCCGGGGGCGCTGGGGTTCGATCCGCTGGTGTTCGAGGTCGATGCGGGGTTTGCCGGGCGTGTTCTGTGGTTCGACGCGTTGATCGGCAATGTCGACCGGACGTGGCGCAATCCGAACATGCTGGTGTGGCATGGGCGCCCGTATCTGATCGACCATGGCGCGTCGTTGATCTTCCATCACAATTGGCGCGGTGCGGATCGGGCGGCGGTGCGCGCCTACGATGCGGATGATCATGTGATGGCGCCGGTGGAGCCGGATCTGGCCGCGGCGGATGCGGAGTTGGCGCCGCTGGTGACCGATGGACTGCTGCGTGAGGTTGTGGGTTTGGTTCCGGACGATTGGCTGGTGGACGAGCCGGGGTTTTCGTCTGCCGGCGAGGTGCGTGATGCCTATGTGGCGCATTTGCTGGCGCGGGTGGCCGAGCGGGTGTGGCTGCCGGGGGTGCGGCGGTGAGCGCCGCGGTGCCGGGTGGGCAGGTGCAGGAGCGCGAGGTGTTCGAGTATGCGCTGGTGCGGGTTGTGCCGCGGTTGGAGCGCGGTGAGCAGATCAATGCCGGGGTGTTGGTGTACTGCCGTGCGCAGGGGTTTCTGGGTGCGCGGTGTGTGTTGGACGAGGCGCGGTTGCGTGCGTTGGATCCGGATGTGGATGTGGCCGGTGTCGGTCGGGCGCTGGAGGCCGTGGAGTTGGTGTGCCGGGGCGGTGCGGGTGCGGGGCCGGCGCGCGATGAGGATGCGGGGCGGCGGTTCCGGTGGTTGACGGCGCCGCGGAGCACGATCGTGCAGCCGGGTGCGATTCATACGGGGCTGACCCGGGATCCGGCGGGTGAGTTGGAGCGGTTGGCGGGCCGGTTGGTGTGTTGACCGCTGGTTGTGCGCCGGGTGTGGCGGGCGGGTCGGGGTTCGGTCCGGTCAGGCTGGGTTGAGTGCGGCGAGGTGGCGCCGGCCGGCGGGCAGGATGTCGGTGGCGACGACGGCGGCGGCGAAGGCGGTGGCCCAGGCGGAGAGGGGGGCGCCAGGGTGGGGTGGGTGCGGGTGGTTGGGTTGGCGGCTGAGATGCTGGTTGTGTTCTTCTTTGTGGGCTTTTGTTGGTATAGGGGTTTCACCGTATGGTTAGTTAGGCTAACTAAGCAACTGGGCATGGGTAACGTCACGTTTGCCGCGATCGGGATGGCGCGGGGTGAGCGGGGCGTTGGCGGTTACGGGGTGGTTTCGGTGCCGCGGTAGGTGCACCGGTGCCGCCTCATTCATGGGGTCGTTGGTTGATGTGGAGGGTTGATTCGTGTCGCAAAGCCGCTTATCGGGCAAGGCCGCGGCGTTGCAGTCGTCGGGTCAGCAGCAGGAGCGCATGCCGCGGCGCGCGTTTGCGCTGCTGGTAATGGTGTTGGGGACGCTCACGGCGATGGGTCCGCTGGCGACGGATTTGTATTTGCCGGCGTTTCCCGACATCGCTGCGGATCTGAATGCGCCGCAGGCGCAGATCCAGTTGACGCTGACGGCGATCATGCTGGGGTTGTCGCTGGGGCAGTTGGTGATCGGGCCGATGAGTGACGCGCTGGGGCGGCGGGGGCCGCTGCTGGTGGGTTTCGCGGTGTTCACGGTGGTGTCGTTGGCGTGTGCGCTGGTGCCGTCGGCTCCGGTGTTGGTGGCGTTGCGGTTTGTGCAGGGGATCGCGGGTGCTTCGGGGGCGGTGATCGCCCGGGCGGTGGTGCGCGACTCGTTCGAGGGCGACGATGCGGCGCGGTTTTTCTCGCGGTTGATGCTGGTGACCGGTTTGGCGCCGTTGCTGGGGCCGGTGCTGGGGGCCCAGTTGCTGCGGTTCTGGCCCTGGCAGATGACGTTCGTGCTGCTGGGCGGGTTGTCGCTGGTGAGCCTGGTGGTGGTGTACTTCGGGTTGCCGGAGAGCCTGCCGGCGTCGCAGCGGCGGCCGTTTCGGGTCAAGACGCTGGTGTCGACGGTGTTGGGGCTGGTGCGTGATGTGCGGTTCGTCGGTCCGACTCTGACGCTGGGGTTGGCGTTCGGGATGATGTTCACGTATGTGTCGTCGTTCTCGTTTGTTTCGCAGAGCCAGTTCGGTGCTTCGGAGCAGACGTTCGCGCTGATGTTCGCGATCAACACCGTGGGGTTGATGGCCGGTACGCAGGTGAACGGGTTCTTGATCGGCCGGATCGAGACTCCGCGGCGGTTGGCGGCGGGGTTGCTCGGTGCGTTGTGCGCGGTGGGTGTGCTCGGTGTGCTGGCGGCGGTGGGGGTGTCGGGGCCGTATGCGCTGGTGGCGCTGACCTCGGTGTTCTTTGTGATGATGTTCAGCGTGGGGTTTGTGATGCCCAATGCCACCACGTTGGCGATTTCGTCGCAGCCCTCGGCGGTGGCCGGGACGGCGTCGGCGCTGATGGGGTCGTTGCAGTTCGCCTTGGGCGGCGGGTTGTCGTCGTTGGCGGGTTGGACGGCTTCGGGCGAGGCGAGTCTGGTGAGTATGGCGGTGGTGATGGGTTCGGTCGGTGCGGTGGCTGCCGCGGTGTTCGTGGGGACGGCGCGGTGGACGGCGCGTACGGCCGTGTGAGTCTGTCGGCGGTTTGGCTGTGCGGCCCCGGTGCGTTGCGCGCCGGGGCCGGTTGCGTTTTCGGTGTTTGTGGGGCTGCGTTGAGGGAACGCGTCGCGGGGCGCGGGCGTCTTGATGGTGTCGGTGTTTTTTCCGTGTGTTGTGAAAGGGGCATGTAATGGCGTTCGAGCGGTTGCTGGCGGGGCTGGGCTTCGGCGGTGCGCGTGTGGATACCGTGCTGGCGTCGGAGCCGGTGGTTCCGGGGGGTGCGGTGACCGGCGAGGTGCGCCTGCAGGGTGGTTCGGTGACTCAGCACATTGAGGAGGTGAGCCTGGGGTTGCGTGCGCGGGCTGCGGAGTCGCGCGGCGAGGTGGAGCACGAGGTCGAGCTGGAGTTCGCTCGGGCGTGTGTTGCCGAGGGTGTGGATCTGGGGGCTGGTGTGCAGGAGGTGGTGCCGTTCGAGCTGGCGGTGCCGTGGGAGGCGCCGTTTACGCGGGTGGCGGGGCGTGATGTGTGGGGGATGAGTGTGGGGGTGAATACGCGGGTGCATGTGGCCGGCGGGGTGGATCCGGGGGATTTCGATCCGGTGTCGGTGCAGGCGCTGGATGTGCAGGAGGCGGTTGCCGGGGCGCTGGCGGAGTTGGGGTGTGCGTTGGAGCGTGTGGGGATCCAGCGGGGGCGGGTGCCTGATTGCGGTCAGGGGTTGCCGTTTTATCAGGAGTTCGTGTGCGGGGTGGGGGATCGTTACGAGGGGTTGGAGCAGTTGGGGGTGGTGTTTGTGGCCGGTGAGCGTTCGTGCTCGGTGGCGTTGGATGTTGGGCGGCGGGGGTTGTTGGGCGAGGCGCGTTCGCAGTTGGTGCGGTTGGATGTGGCTCACGACGAGGTGGGGGTGCGGGACTTGGTGGGGGAGTTGGACGGCCGGATTGCGGCGGTGGCCGGTGGGGAGGGCGAAGGTTAACTCATCGGTAGGCACGATGGGTGGGATTTGCGGGTTGCCGGGAGGTGAGATTTGCGTGCACAGTAGGGCGCATTCGCGTGAGTTGTGCACAGTGGTGCTGTCGCCAGTGGGGCGTCGGCGGTAAGGAGATGTCGCAGATGGCGGAGTCGTTGGGTGCGGGCGGGCGGGCGCGGCTTCGCGGGTTGGGCGATGTGCCTTACCAGTGGGGCGATGGCGGTGCGCGTGATGAGGTGCTGGTCGGGTTGGGTGCTGATGGCGTGTCGTGGGAGCCGTTGGCGTCGCGGGACTTTTCGGCGCAGATCGCGGCGGTGGCCAAGGGGCTGATCGGGACCGGTATCGGGGCGGGCGACCGGGTTGTGGTTGTTTCGCGCGGTGGGGTGGATTGTGCGTTGCTGGTGTTGGCGGCGTGGGTGGTGCGGGCTGTGGCGGTGGTGGTGTGGCCGGGGGTTTCGGCCGAGCGGTTGGAGTATGTGCTGCGTGATTGCCGTCCGGCGGCGGTGGTGCTGGAGGATGGGCGGCATGCGTCGACGGTGAGCGGGTTGGGTCGGGAGTTGGCGGATGTGGCGCGGGTGTGGCGGTTGGATGAGGAGGGGTTGGAGGATGTTGCGCGGCCGGGGGCCTATATGGATTCCACGGCGGTGCGGTTCCGGCGTGAGGAGCAGGCGCGCGAGGATGTTGCGGCGATTGTGTATCCGGTGAGCACGGTGGTGCGGACCCGCGGTGTGGTGTTGACGCACGGCAATGTGCTGGCTGCGGCCGAGGCGTTGGTGGAGCGGTTGGGTGCGGGGTTGGGTGGCCGCCGCGATCGGGGCGGGCGCGAGGGTGCTGCGGTTGGGCGGGTGTTGATTGAGCTGGGGTTGTGGGATGCCGGGGGGTTGGCGGCGTTGGTGGCGTGTGCGTTGGCGGGGGCGCCGGCGGGGTTTGTTTCGCGGGGGCCGCAGGTGCGGCGTGCGGTGCGGGCGTTTGAGCCGCGGGTGCTGGTGTGCCGGTCGTGGTTGGTGGAGCAGATATATGCGGCGGAGCGGGCGGCGGTGCCGCGCAATGGTTGGGACAACGTCGACACGTTCAGCGTGGCTGAGGAGTTGGCGGTGGAGTACGACAAGGCGGCGCGCAAGGGGGCGTGGCGCCGGATGTCGCGGGCGATGTACGAGTGGGTGTTCGGGCGGGTGCGTGAGTCGTTGGGTGGGCAGGTGCGGTTGGTGGTGTGTGCCGGCGGGGGGTTGGCGGAGCGGTTGGATCGGTTCTTCAACGGTGCGGGTGTGCCGTTGGTGCAGGTGTGGGGGACTCCGGAGTCCGGTGGTGCGGTCGCGGCGGGGTCGTTGGAGGCGCGGCGGGCGGCGACGGTGGGTCGGGCGCTGCCGGGGGTGTCGGTGCAGGTGTCGGGTGATGGCGAGGTGTTTGTGCGGGGGCCGGGTGTGTTTGCGGGCTACTGGGGTGATGATCGGGCGGTTGAGGGTGCGTTGTGGGAGGGGTGGTTGGCCACGGGTGTTGCCGGTGGTGTGGATGAGTCGGGGTTTGTGCAGGTGGGGCGGCGGTTGCGGGTGCAGGCGAGCCGGGCGCGGGATCGGGTGCGGCCGGGTGGTGCTGTGGCGCCGGTGGTGGTGGACCATGTGGCGGTGTGGGAGCAGCGGGTGTGCGGGCATCCGCTGGTGGCGCAGGCGATGGTGGTCGGGCGGGGGCGGCCTTATGCCAGTGCGCTGGTGACCTTGGCGGGTGATCAGGTGGAGTATTGGCGGTTGGTGAATAACCGGCCGTTGTCGATGTCGTTGCCGGAGTTGGCGGCTGATCCGGACTTGGGGGCGGAGGTCCGTTCGGCGGTGGTTGCGGCTAATCAGGCGGTGCCGGCCGAGTGGGCGGTGCGGGCGTTTCACGTGTTGGCTGAGGAGTTCACGGTGGCCGGTGGGCTGGTGCTGGCCGATGGGAGTTTGCGCCGTGATGCGGTGTTGCGGGCGTTTGCCGATGAGATCGAGGGGTTGTACCGCAGCCGCGAGGCGCCGCGGGGGCAGTGATCGGGGTTATTGGTTGAGGTAGGCGAGTACGGCCAGTACGCGGCGGCTGTCATCGGTGGAGGGCGGCAGGTCGAGTTTGGTGAAGATGCTGTTGATGTGTTTGCTGACGGCTTTTTCGGTGATGTAGAGGCGTCCGGCGATGGCGGAGTTGGAGCGGCCTTCGGCCATTTCGGCGAGGACTTCGCGTTCGCGGGCGGTGAGTTCGGCGAGGGGGCCGTCGTCGGCCTGTTTGGCCAGGAGTTGGGAGATGACGGCGGGGTCCATGGCGGTGCCGCCTGCGGCGACGCGGTGGATGGCGTCGATGAACTGGCCGATGTCGAAGACGCGGTCTTTGAGGAGGTAGCCGACGGCGCCGTGGTCGTCGGAGAGGAGTTCGCGGGCGTAGAGCTGTTCGACGTGTTGGGACAGGACGAGGATGGGCAGGCCGGGCAGGGTTTCGCGGGCGCTTATGGCGGCTTGGAGTCCTTCGTCGGTGAAGGTGGGGGGTAGGCGCACGTCGACCACGGCGACGTCGGGCCGGTGCTGGGTGAGGGCTTTGTGCAGGTCGGGGCCGTTGTCGACGGCGGCGACGACGTCGCAGTCGTGGGCTTTGAGTAGGCGGATGAGCCCGTCGCGCAGGAGGGCGAGGTCTTCGGCGATGACAACGCGCACGGCAAGGGTCCTTCTGGGTAGGGGGCGGTTCGGCGCCGGGGGTGCGGTCGGGCGGCGGGCGCAGGGTTCCCATTGTTCCAGGAGGTTGTGCGGCGCGGGGGCGGGTTCGCCGCGGCGCTGGTAGCCCGGTTTGGCGGGTCGCGCTACCGGTTGGCGCCGGCTGCGATGCGTTGGGCGAGCGCGTCGATGCGGTTGCGGCGGTCGTCGTTGTTGGTCATGGCGAAGCAGGTGTCGTGTTCGGTGGCGCCCCAGGGCACGAGGACGTCGAAGTCGAGGTCGCGGACCAGGGCCAGGCTGTCCAGGTAGTCCTGGCGCAGGTTCGGGTCCAGCACCACCGCCTTCCACTGCCCGTCCTCGATCCAGATGAAGTCGCCGGTGAACAGGAAGCGGTGGGTGTCGCTGTCCCACAGGTAGCAGGTCGTGCCGGCGGTGTGGCCGGGGGTGGGGATCGCCTCCAGGTCGTCGTCGAGCAGGTGCCTGCCGGCGAAGGTGCCGGAGACGTGCATCGAGCGGGCGGTGGCGGCGTTGTCGCGCTCGTGGACGTAGACCGCGGCGTCGAGGCCGGGGTCGCCGTACATCGCCTCGTGTTCGTGGTTGATCAGCAGGCGCGCCGCCCCGCCGAGGCCGTTGATGGCGTCGGCGTCGGTGGTGAGACCGGGCGAGTTGTACACCAGCACGTTGCCGGAGGGGCGTTCCAGCAGGAATGACCGCAGTAGCACGTTGTGCTGGAACGGTAGCCGCGCCGTGCTGGTGGCGCGGAGTCCGTGGACCGGTGTGTCGAGGGTCGGGGTCGGCGGTGTCATGGCGGTTGCGCTCCGTTTCTGAGTGCGGGGTCGGCCGTGTCGGTCTTTTTCACAGCTGCTGGGCGAGAGCCCAGGTGCGTTGGCGTGCTTGTTCGCCGAGGAGTCCGGTGTGGCTGATCATGATTTCGGTGGCCCCGGCGTCGATGTAGCGGCGCAGGCCGGCGGCGACGGTGTCCTCGTCTCCGGCGAGCAGCAGGTCGGCTGCGCTCGAGAGTCCTTCGGTGGCGAGGACCTTCTGGTAGGAGGGGATGGTGTCGTAGAAGCCGAGGACCTCGGCGGAGTGGGCGCGGGCGGCGGCGGGATTGTCGGTGACCACTGCGGGCACGCCGGCCACGATGTGGGGTGCCGGCCGGTTGGCTGCGGCAGCGGTTTCGGTGATGGTCGGGGCGATGCGTTCGGCGAGCGTGCGCGGTCCTGCGAGGTAGGTCGCGGTGCCGTCGGCGAGTTCGCCGGCGGCTGTGAGGGCCCGTGGTCCCATTGCGGCGGCCAGGATCGGGATCCGCGGTGCGGCTCCGGCCACCGCGGCGGGCATGACCGGGCGCGAGACGAGGGTTTCGCCTTCGAATGCGGAGTCGTCGCCGTCGAGTAGCGGGCGCAGTGCGGTGAGGTACTCGCGCAGGTGCTGGATCTGCGGGGGGTAGGGCAGGCCGAATTGGGGTTCGAGCAGGTTGCGCGCGCCGAGTCCGATGCCGAGCCGGATCCGGCCGGTGGTGGCGGCTTGGGCGGTTTTTGCCGCTGCAGCGACGAGTAGGGGATGGCGCGGGTACATCGGCACCGTTGACGTGCCGACGCAGATGCCGGGTTCGGCCCGGCCGGCGTGGGCCGCGAGTTGGATGGCGTCGAAGTCCGTTCCTTGTCCGAACCAGAGTGTGTGTACGCCTGCCTCCGCCGCCTCGTGGGCCAACTCGGCGGCCCGGTCGACGATGTTGTCCATGCCCGGTTGTTGCGCGAATGTTCCGCCGAGGAACACGCCGATCCGGGTTTGGGTGCTGGTCATTGCGGACTCCTCCAGCTGATTGCAGGGACTGCAATCACTCTACACGTTGATTGCAGTCTCTGTAATCGTCTAGGCTGGCGCCATGGGGCGATGGCCGAGCGGGGCGCAGGAGCGGTTGCAGGGCGCCGCGATCGAGTTGTTCTGCGAACGCGGCTACGAGCGCACCACTGTCGCCGACATCACGGCAAGCGCCGGGCTGACCGAGCGCACCTTCTACAACCACTTCGCCGACAAGCGCGAGGTGCTCTTCCCCGACCAGGAGCGGTTCATCGCCGGGGTCGTCGAAGCGGTGGGTGCCGCACCCGCCGACCGGTCCCCGCTCGAGGCGGTCGCCGGCGCCCTTGCGGCCGGCAGTGAGTGGTTCGACCAGCACCGCGACGCCGCCCAGCGCCGCAGGCAGATTCTCGACACCCGGGCCGAACTGCGCGAACGCGAACTGGCCAAGATGGCCGCCCTCGAATGGGCGATCACCGGTGCGCTGCGCGCGCGGGGAGGTTCCCGCGCCTCGGCCGCCGTGACCGCCGCCGCAGCCATGGCCGCCTACCGGCTCGGTACCGACAACTGGCTGGCCGACTCCCGGGGGCGCACGCTGGAACACCACCTGGGTTCGGTTTTCGCGCAGCTGCGCGAGACGGCGCAGCACTGGTGAGCCCGGGCGGGTGGCGGGCGGCCTAGGTTGCCTGCTGGTGGGACGCCCCGGCGGGCGCGGTGGCCGGCGGGGCCAGGTCGCAGGGCAGTTCCATGGTGATGATGGTGGGGCCGCCGGCCGGGCTGAGCAAGGCCATGGTGCCGTCGAAGGCGGTGAGGCGGCGGCGGATGCCGGTGATACCGGTGCCGGCTTGGGGGTCGAGGCCGCCGCGGCCGTTGTCGCCGACGATGACGACCATGCGTCCGCGGCCGTGGTTGATGCGGACCCAGGCGCGGGTGGCGTGGGCGTGTTTGGCGGCGTTGGTGAGGAGTTCGGCGACGGCGAAATAAGCGGCGGATTCGACGGGGTCGGGCGGGCGGCCCGGCAGGTCGATGTCGACGGTGACGGGCATCTGGTGGGTGACGGCCAGGGCCCGTACGGCGCCGTCGAGGCCGCGTTCGACCAGCACGGGCGGGTGGATGCCGCGGACCAGGTCGCGCAGTTCGGTGAGGGCCTGGCGGGTGGACTCGCGGGCCTCGGTGAGCAGGCGCCGGGCGCCTTGGGGGTTGTCGGTGAGCATTTCCTCGGCCATGCCCAGGCTCATGCCCAGGGCGACGAGGCGGGCTTGGGCGCCGTCGTGGAGGTCGCGTTCGATGCGGCGGACTTCGGAGGCCTGGGCGTCGATGGTGTGGGCGCGGGAGGTGGCCAGGTGGGCGACCCGGGCGGCCAGGCGGGCGTGTTCGGTGGGGGCCAGCAGGTGGCGGTTGAGGCGGGCGTAGGTGTGCAGGACGGCGGGGGTGAGCAGGTAGGCGAGGGTGAGCAGGAGGCCGGCGGTGATCAGGGCGGGCAGGGCGTCGAGTTGGTTGGTGACGGGGTAGAGGACGTAGAACGCGTCGTAGTAGCGCCAGGTGACGGTGTAGGCGAGGGCGTGCAGGCCGTGCAGCACCAGTAGCGGGGGCACGGCGGCCAGGGCGAGTCCGGCGGAGCTGTTGGCGGCCAGCCAGATGTAGTCGCGGCGGGTGGCGGGGTCGCTGATCAGGGTGGTGACCTGGGTGGGCAGGCGGGTGTCGGGCAGGGTCCGGTAGGCGGGGCCGGGTACCGGGCCGTCGGCGAGCAGGTGGCCGAGCATGCGGCGGTGGGTGTGGGCGTGGCCGCGCAGCAGGCGGGTGAGGGTGGCGAGCAGGGGCAGGCCCACCCAGGCGATGGACAGGACCGCGGCGATGAGGCTGAGGCACAGCAGTAGGGCGCCGGCTGCTGCGTGGGTGGCAAGCAGCAGCGACCACACGAGCAGGGTGGGCCTGCTGTGGGGCCGGTAGTCGGTGTGGTGGGCCATGGTGCGGTCCTTGCGTGCGGGGTGGGTGTCCTTTCCATTGTGGGGCGGGTGCGGACCGGGGTCGGTGGTGCCATCTCCCCAACGCCCGCCCGGCGGCCGATGGCGGGTCCGGGGCTAGGGCCAGCGCATGTCGGTGGCGTGGGGCAGGTGGTCGATGCGGGTGGCCTTGCGGTCGTTGAGGGCGTCGCGGAGTTGGGTCCAGGCCTGGCGGGGGGTGTTGTCGGTGCGGGTGCAGCCGCCGCGCTGGTCGCAGGCGGTGTGTTGGGACAGGGCGCCGGCGAAGCGGACGGTGCGGTCGCGGTTGCGGGCGCCCCAGGCGCTGACGGCGGCCCATTGGCGGGCTTGGATGCCGTCGGTGCGGTAGATCTGGGGCAGGGCCCGGATGGTGGGGGCGGCGCCGGTGGCCAGGTAGTGGACGTCGGCGAGGGTCCAGCCGTTGTTGCAGGCGGTGGTGTTCTGGCCGGGGGTGGGGCAGCCGCCGGCGGAGTTGGCGGCGTAGAGCCGGCGGTCGGTGTGGGCGGTGTAGGCATCAGCCCAGGCGCGGGCCCACTTGGGGGTGGACCAGGAGGGTTCGGCGTCGATGGCGCCGGTGACGGTGAGGTCGTGGGTGCCGGCGCGGCGGGCGGCGGCGTCGACGATGCGGGCCCAGGCTTTGCCGGCGCGGGATCCGGCGATGTTGCCGTCGGCTTTGTTGTTGACGCCCAGGGCGAGGTGGGCGGTGGTGTCGGAGGTGTTGCACCGGGTGAAGCCGGTGGCGTAGGCGTCGGCGATGTCGATGGCGGCATCGGCGGGGATGCGGGGGGTGGTGCTGCTGGCGGTGGTGCCGGGGTGGCGGAGTTTTCCGCCGTTTTCTTGGGTGCCGAGGAAGAGGATGCGGGGGCCGTTTTGGCCGGTTGTGGCGGCTTGGCAGCCGGCTTCTTCGGCGCGGCGCATGTCGGCGGGGGTGTTGTCGGCGGTGATGTAGCGGCTGGTGGTGTGGCCGGGGTAGCCGGGTTGGGCTGCGGTGGTGGCGTGGGCGCCGGTGGTGGCCAGGGTGAGTGCTGCGGCGGTTGCCGCCAGGGTGCGCAGGGCGGTGGCGGTGGTGGTCATGGGTCTCCTCGCGGGTGCGCGCGTGCGGCTGCGGGCCGTTTGGGCCATTGAGCCTGGGCAGGGGCAGTGGGGGCACGCATCCGGGGAGTCGGGCGTTTCCGGGGCGGGGTGGGGCGTTGCCGGTTTTTTTGGGTTCGGGTTTTTGGGGGTGCGGCGGGGTGCGGGCGGACAAAAAAGCGCCCCCGCCCGGGTGGGCGGGGGCGCTTGGGTGCGGGCCGGTGCGGCGGTCGCCTCACGGCGCGTGGCGCAACGCGGTTCCGAAAGTCCGCCCCTGCAGGGGCGCGGTATTCCGCGAAGGCTTTGAGTGGAGCCCGGGGGACACTTGCTACCGCACCGGTCCGCAGTGGGTGCAACGGGTGGTGGGGCGGGGTTATTCCCGCCGATGTGGCGGTGGTGATCGGGCGACTCGCGGGCTCCGGTTTCCCGTGCAATGGCGCAACCTGTGATGATTCTGGGTGTGTGGCGTGAACTGATCGTTGAGCTGTACCCGCAGGCGGAGCTGGCCGACCCGGCCGATGCGGCGGTGGTCGCCGTGATCGAGAAGGAGTTGGAGCTGCCGCTGCCGTTTGAGCTGGCGTCGTTTTTCGGTGAATGCGACGGGGTGTGCAACGAGTACGGCGATGCGGTGGTGTGGCCGGCGCGGCGGGTGGTCGAGGACAACCTGGCGATGCGTGCCGAGCCGGATTATGTGGAGCTGTATGCGCCCTTCGATGAGCTGATTTTTTTCGGCGACAGCGATATGGGGCCGCAGTTCGCCTATGTGCATACCGATTACGGGCCGGGGGTGGTGGTGTGGGACCACGAGAGCGACCGGCGGCGGCTGGTGTCGGTGTCGTTGCGCGATTACCTGGTTCGGTGCCTGGGCCACGGCGGGGGGTGGTGGCGGTGATGGCCGGGGCCGGGTGCGGGGGTGGGGTAACGGAATCGGGTTGACCTGCTGCTTTGTGCTATTTTGCGGGTGTTGCCCTGCGGTGTGCGGGGCGTGTGTCCACCCCAGCACGAAAGAGCGAGACCAGCGATGCCGCACTCCTCTCCCCACCCGGGCGCTGGTGCGCCTGTGCGTGTCCAGGGCGAGCCCGCCGAGTCCTTCCCCGAGATGGCGCCTGAGGCGCGCCGGGGCCGGGTGCGGGCGATCACGGTGGTGGGCGAGGAGGTGCTGCACCGGACCTGCCGGCGGGTGCGTGATGCGGATTTCGGTTCGCCCGAGTTGGCGTCGCTGATCGATGACATGTTCGTGACGATGTATGCGGCCGAGGGCGTGGGGTTGGCGGCCAACCAGGTGGGGGTGGACTTGGCGGTGTTCGTCTACGACTGCCCCGATGACGACGGGGTGCGCCACGTGGGCCATGTGTGCAACCCGGTGCTTGCCGAGCGCGGCGGGCGTTGGGACCAGTTGGCGGTGGAGGACGAGGGGTGCCTGTCGGTTCCGGGGCCCCACGCTGAGCTGGCGCGCAGCGAGCAGGCGCTGGTGCGGGGCCGCGACCGCGATGGTGCGGCGCTGGAGATCTCCGGTAGCGGCTATTTCGCGCGGTGCCTGCAGCACGAGACCGACCACACCAAGGGCAAGGTGTACATCGACCGGTTGCCCAAGCGGGTGCGGCGCAAGGTGCTGCGGCAGATGGAGGACATGCGCGAGGACGTTTTCGCGCGCCGCAGCGCCGTGGCCGCCGAGCTGGCCCGGGGCGGGGCCCGGGAGTAGCGGGGGCCCGCGGCGCCCGAAGGGTCAGTGGGCGGCGGGGCGGGCGGGTTCGCCGGGGACGAGGTGGTCGGTGAACCCGCGGGCGCAGAGTTCGCCGTAGGCCTGCCAGACGTCGTCGGGGATGTCGACGGGGGCGCTCCAGCCGCGGCGGGCGTAGACGGCCAGGCGCTGCAGGTCGCCCACCAGGAAGTGCACGAGTTCGCTGCGGGTGTGGTCGGGGTTGGCATAGCCCTGGTATCCGCCGCCGAAGCAGGAGAAGGTCCAGGCCGGTTCGGGCCAGTGCCGGGCGGCGGTGGCCAGGCTGCGTTGGGCCATGTAGGGCTTGGCGGTGACCACGGCGCGGGCGGGGGCCAGCCCGGCGGCCGCGGCGGTTTCGCGGGCCAGTTGGAAGTTTTCGCCGGTGTTGGTGGCGCGGGTCTCCAGCAGCACGGCGGAGTCGGGGATGGGCGCCAGGCGGCGGGCGGCGCGGGCGAAGGTGTGTGCTTCGGATTCGGTCCAGCGGGTGCTGGTGGCGTCGCCGCCGGTGCGGCGGCCGCGGTCGCCGGTGAAGATGATGTGCTCGGCGGTGCCGCGCTGGTAGAGGCGGGCGGCGTGGTCGGCGACGCGCAGGTCGTGGCTGCCCAATACCAGGACGAGGTCTTGGCCGGGTGCGGGGTCGGCGGCGGGCAGGGTGTGGAAGTCCCACAGGCGGCGGGCGAGGGCGTGGGTGCGGGCATCGACCGGGGTCACGGGGATCACAGGGGCCACTGTAGCGCGGCGGCGCAGCTGGGCCGGTGGGGCCAGGGCGGGGTCCTGCAGGGCCTGTGTGGTGGGCCAATCGGCTGATATTGGCCCCGTTGCGGGGGTAGGGGGCGGCCATGGTCGATGTTGTCAGCAGCCGTGTCCTGGTCCATCCCACCGATCTGGCGGCCAGCCGCGCGTTCTACCGCGATGTGCTGGGGTTGGCGGTCTACCGCGAGTTCGCCACCGGCGGCGGCGAGTACGGGACCGTGTTCTTTCTGGGCGGCGGGTTTTTGGAGCTGTCGGGGCGCAGTGAGCGGGCGCCCGAGCCTGAGGCGGTGCAGTTGTGGCTGCAGGTGCCCGATATCGGCCGGGCCCGCGCCGAGTTGGTCGAACGCGGCGCGGTGATCGGGCGCGAACCCCGGCGCGAACCGTGGGGGCTGGTGGAGATGTGGCTGGCCGACCCGGATGGTCTGGCCGTTTGCGTGGTGGAGGTGCCCGAGGACCACCCGCTGCGCCGCCGCGATTGACCGCCGGGCCCGCCCCCGCCGCGCGGCGTGCCTCAGGTGTCGGGTGCGGCGCAGCGGGCGCGCACATCGGCGGCGCCGCCGGCGCCCACGGCTGCGGCACGCGTGTGGCGGGTGGCCTCCAGTTCGCGGCGCAGCCGTGCGATCTCGCGGGGGGCGAAGGCGGCCACGGCGCGGGGCAGGGCGCCGCGCACGCTCTGCAGCACGGGCAGCCAGCCTTGGCCGTAGATGTGCAGGCGGCGGCGGGCGATACCGGCCAGCAGGCGTTCGACGGCGGGTTCGGGGGCTCCGGTGCGGTTCAGCGGCCAGGGCAGGCGGGCCCGCATGCGGCGCAGCGCGGTGTCGCTGTCGGCGCCGCGGACCATGTCGGTGTCGGTCCAGCTCAGGTAGGCCACCCCCACCCCGACGCCGTGGCCGGCGAGTTCGGGCGCCAGGGCGTGGGCGAAGGCTTCGGCGCCGGCTTTGCCTGCGCAGTAGGCGCCCATGAGCGGTGCGGGGGCCAGGGCGGCCACGGAGGCGACCTGGAGGAGGTAGCCGCGGCTGGCGATGAGTGCGGGGGCGAAGGCGCGGGCGGTGGCGATGCTGCCGAGGAGGTTGACCTCGATGACGCGGTCGAAGGCTTGGGCGGGGGTGTCGGTGAAGGGGCCGCCGGTGGCGATTCCGGCGTTGGCCACGACGATGTCGATGCCGCCGCAGCGCTGTTGGATGTCGGCGGCGATGCGGTGCAGGGCGGCGCTGTCGGTGATGTCGGCTTCGTAGTGGGTGGCGCGGGGGCCGCAGTCGCGGGCGGCGGCGCGCAGTTCGTCGGGTTCCAGGCCGACCAGCACCGGGTGGGCGCCCTGGTCGGCGAGGCGGCGGGCCAGCATGCGGCCCAGTCCGCGGGCGGCGCCGGTGACCACGGCGGTCTTGCCGGCCAGGGCGGGGTGGGTGGGGCCGCTCATGCGGGCTCCTGCTGTTGGGGGCGGGCGGGGGCGAGGTGGGCATCGGCGAGGCCGGCCAGGGCGCGGGCGAGGGTGTCGGGGGCTTCCAGGGGGCTCATGTGGCCGGTGGCGTCGAGTTCGATGAGGCCGCGGCAGTCGGGGAGGAGGCGGGCCATGCGGCGGGCGTGGGTGATGGGGGTGAGCCGGTCGGCGGTGCCGGCGATGAGCAGGGCGGGGGTGTGCAGGCGTTTCAGGCCGCGGTCGAGGTCGAGGTGGGCCAGGACGCGGCCCCAGCGTGCGCGGGGCAGGGGCGGGGCGGCGTGGATGAGGCGGGTGCACATCTCGACGGCGGCGGGGTCGGCGCCGGGGGCCATGGTCGTGTAGTGCAGGGCGGCGCGGCTCAGGCGGGTGCGGGGGCCCAGCGGCAGCGGTGCGCCCAGCAGGAGGCGGTGGGCCAGTGTTGTGGCGCGGGGGAAGCGGTCGCCGCCGGGGATGACGCGGGAGGTCTGGGGCAGGGCGCTGGGGCCGGTGCTGGCCAGCAGGGCGGCGGCGGTGCGCAGGGCGAAGCGGGGGCGGTCGGCGGCGGCCAGCACGGTCATGGCGCCCATGCTGTGGCCGGCGGCGACGGCGCGTTCGCCGGGGGCCAGGGTGGCGTCCATGACGGCGAGCAGGTCGTCGGCCAGTGCGGTGGTGTGGTAGCCGCTGGCGCGGGGGGCTTGGCTTTGGCCGTGGCCGCGCTGGTCGTAGCAGATGAGGCGCATGCGGTGGGACAGGCGGGTGATGAGGGGGTGCCAGAAGGGGATGGAGCAGGTCCAGCCGTGGGCGAGGACTGCGGCGGGGGCATCGGGCGGCCCGTGGATTTCGGTGTGCAGGCGGGTGCCGTCGGGGGAGCGGACGGTGAGCGTGCGGCGGGGGGCGGGCGGGGTGGGCATGGTCGGCGGCTCCTGGGACCGGGCCGGGGCGGCGGCGGGGTCGGGTGGCAACCGAGCCTAAACCATGACAATGGCTGTTGGAAGAGTCGTGTCGCATCCGCGCGGTGCGGCGGTGCCGCCGCACCGCGCGGATGCGGGGACACCGCGGGCACCGGCCGCTAGAATCGCAGGCCGCACCGCACCCTCTGTCCGGAAAGGCTGTTCCATGGATCAGCGGGACCAGGAGCAGGGCCGGGACCTCACCCTTGAGGCGATCCTGGCGGCGGTGCCGCTGTATGCCCCGGTGGGCGGGACCCGGCGGGGCCGCATCAGCTCCACCGCGACCGAGCCGGGCACAGGCGGGCTGCTCAAGGCCGTGGTCGACTTCGGGTCCACGCCCGAGGGCCCCGACACCGGACCGGATCTGGAAATCGCCACCCGCCGCAGCGGTACCGCGCCGGCCGAAGGCGCCGAGCGCGAGCTGCGCGGTTTCTGCGGCGAACGCGATCTGATGGAGCGCCGCTCCCGCGACCCCGGCGCCGCGCAGTCGCTGGCGCTGCCCGCCGACGCCGTGTGGTCGAGCCGCACCCTCGCCCTGGACGGGCGCGAATGCGCCTGCACCGTGTTGTCCACCTCCCACTCCTGGGTGGCGGCGGCGCACGCCGGCGGCGGGATGCTGGTGCGCGTGTTCACCCCCGCGCCGGGCCCGGGCCCGGCGCGGCTGCGCCGCATCACCGACCCCGGCGAACTGCATCCGCTGCGCGGGCGCGGATAGCCCACCGGTCCGCGCCCGCTGCGCGTCGTGTGCGATCCGGCCGGCCGCAGCAGGGGCGCCGGGGGCCCGCAGCGCTCGCGGCATTTTCCGGTCGCACGGATCGCGCCGCGGCATCCGCGTCCTCGGCCGGTACGGTACCCGCCCGGGCGCCGGTCAGAACTGGTCCAAGGCCCGTTCGATCGCGCGGCGGGCCCGGCCCGGCGCCGCCCCATCGTGCTGGAGCTGCATGTCGGCGTTGAGGGCCAGACCGGCGGCCACGATCTCGAACAGCGCCTGGTCGATGTCGAATGCGGCGGGCAGTTCGCCGTTGTCCACCGCTGCGGCCAGGTCCGCCCGCAGCCGTTGCCGCCAGCGCGACCACACCTCGGCCACCGCGTCGCGGACCGGTCCGGGGCGGCCGTCGTATTCGGTCAGCGCCGCGGTCATCAGGCAGCCGCCGGGCAGCAGCGGCGCTTCCAGGTAGCCCACGGAGTTGGCGCACACCGCGCGCAGCCGCCGCAGCCCCGGCGGCTCGGCCAGCGCGGGCTCGACCACCCGGTGCCAGAAGTCCACGAACGCCTTGTCCAGCGTGGAGATCTGCAGTGTCTCCTTGGTGCCGAAGTGCTTGTGCACCCCGGACTTGCTCATCTGAAGCTCTTCGGCGAGCCGGCCGATGGTGATGCCTTCCAGGCCTTCCTCGGAGGCGATCTCGGCGGCGCGGCCGAGGATCCGGCCCTTGGTGGCCTGGGCTTCGGCCGCTGAGCGTCGTGGTGACATGGAACAACTATAGCGTACGTGCGTTCGCCATTGATTTAGCGAACGGTCGTACGATAAGTTCTGTGGCAACCACCGAACACGGGACAACCAGGACAAGGGAGCGCACCATGCGGGTACGGCGGCTGGGCTGGGCCGGACTGGAGATCGAAGCAGGCACCAGGCGGCTGGTGATCGACTACGTACAGGACCTCTCACCGCTGTTCGCGGGATGGAAGCCCGGCCGCGGCCTGGCGGCACCGAGCGGCACGGCCGGGGCCGCACTGCTCACCCACCTGCACCGCGACCACACCGACGCCGCCGCGCTCGCCGGCGCGCTGGCACCGGGCGCGCCGGTGCTGCGGCCGGCGCCCGGCCACGGCGACGACACCGACAACGTCACAACGCTGCCGGCCGAGCGCGAACTGGCCCTGCACGGGTTGGCCGCCGAGGCCGTCGATGCCTGGTCCACCCGCGAAACCGGCCCCTTCCGCGTCACCGCGGTCCCCGCCGTCGACGGGCTGGGCGACCCCCAGCTGAACTGGGTGGTGGAGGCCGAGGGGCAGCGGGTCTTCCACGGCGGCGACACGATGTTCCACGGTTACTGGTGGCGCATCGCGCGCCGGTTCAGCCCGTTCGACGCGGTCTTCCTGCCCGCCAACGGCGCGGTGGTCGACGCGCCGCACCTGCAGCCGCCCAGCCCGCTGCCCGCCGCGATGGACCCAAACCAGGCCGCCGCGGCCGCGGAGATCCTCGGCGCCCGCTACGCAGTGCCGATGCACTACGAAGCCGAGGTGCCGGACAAGATCGCGGGCTACGTCGAGGTCGCCGACCCCGAGGACGCGTTCCGCGCGCACGCCCGAGGGCGCGCGCACGTGCTGGCCGTCGGGCGATGGCTGGACCTGGCAACGTAGGCGGGGACTCCGCCGCGCCCGGACGCAGGAGAGCGTGCCGGCCGGCAGCCACGCGGCGCCGCCGCCACCGCGTTCGGCGGCGCCGCGGGCAGGGCCGGCGGTGCACCGCGGATCAGCAGCAGCCGCCCTGCGGCCCGTCGCCGGGGCCGGGGTCGCCACCGGCCGCGTTCTCGGCGGCGGCGGACTCCTGGGCCGCGGCGGTCAGCAACCGGCGCGGGCCCGGGCCTTGGGCGGCGAGCCGGTCCTGGGGGTTGGACAGCGCGCAGCGCTCCAGCGACAGGCAGCCGCAGCCGATGCAGTCGGTGAGGTCGTCGCGCAGCCGCTCCAGTTGGGCGATGCGGTCCTGCAGTTCGTCGCGCCAGGTCTGGGAGAGCTGCGCCCAGTCCTGGCGGGTGGGTGTGCGGGCCTCGGGCAGCCACCCCAGCGCGTCGCGGATGTCGGCCAAGGGGATGCCCACCCGCTGGGCGACCCGGATGAAGGCGACCCGCCGCAGGGTGTCGCGGCGGTAGCGGCGCTGGTTGCCGGCGGTGCGGCGGCTGGTGATCAGCCCTTTGCGCTCGTAGAAGTGCAGGGCGGAGACGGCCACCCCGCTGCGTTCGGCGACCTGGCCCACGGTCAGTTCTTTGGCCTTCCACGACGGCTGGCCCGACATTCGCTGCCTCCCATCGCACAACATCAACCCTGCTTGAGGTTAACCGGTGCCGACGGCGGAAACGAAACCACTGCAGGGCCGCGGCGGCATCCGGGCGCGGCGCGGCCGGTGCGCAGGCGGGTGCGGCGACTTGGCGCATACCGCTTGCACGCCCATCGGCCCTGGGTGATATTGGGATACCGCACCCGCGGCCTCGGCGTTCACCGCCGCAGACCGGCCGCGGATGCGCCGGGCGCGTGCGAAACCGGGGGAGCAGACCGAGCCGTGCACAACACGACCGCGGGTGCGGGGTCTGGCCCTCCCGGCGCCATCGCGCCCACCGAGGCGGCCGACCACCGCATCGCCTTCGCCGGGCAGGCCGCCAGCGTGGGGGCCATGCGCGACTGGGTCGCCCGGTGCCTGCGCCGCTGCCCCTTCGACCACCCCCCGGAAATGGTCGAGGACCTGCTGGTGTGCGCCAGCGAGATCGGCACCAACGCGGTGCGCCACTCCCGTTCGGGGCTGCCCGGGGGCATCTTCACCGCTTGCCTGTGGCTGCGTTCGGCACAGGTGCGCCTGGAGGTCGCCGACATGGGCCCGCGCCCGGGCCGGCCCACCCTGCCCCGCATCGACCCCGCCGCGCTGGACGACGGCGCCGCCGAGAACGGGCGCGGCCTGGGTTATGTGTACACCTTGTGCAACGGCCGGTGCGGTTCCACAGCGCCGCCCGACCCGCGCGGCCACGCCGTGTGGTGCGAGCTCGAACCCGGCGCGGCATCGGCGGGCTAGCATCGCCGCAGGGGTAGGGGATGCACCGCGGAAAGGGCGGACGATGATCACCAGAATGGGTGTGGCCAGCGTTTTCGTGTTCGATTACGAGCAGGCCAAAAGCTTCTTCGTGGACCGGCTCGGATTCAACGAGCTGTTCGATCTGCGGATGGACAACGGTATGCGGTGGTTGACGGTGACCCCGCCGGCCGATCCGCGGTTCCAGTTGAGTCTGGCGGTGCCGGGCCCGCCGATGCACGACGCCGAGACCGCCGCGGCCATCCGCGGGCTGGTGGCGGCGGGCGCCCTCAGCGGGGGCGCCTGGAACACCGACGACTGCCGCGCCACCCACGCCCAGTACGCTGCGCGCGGCGTGGAGTTCCTGCAGGAGCCCTACGAGGTGCCCTACGGGATCGAGGCGATCTTCCGCGACCCCTTCGGCAACTGGTACAGCCTCAACGAGCTCAATGCCGACGCGCTGGACCCCCAGGCCGCGGCGGAGCATTTCGCCCCCGGCTCGGAGTCCTGACCGCGGCCCGCCGCCGGTTCCGGCACCCGCGCGGGCAGTGCCCGCGTATACGGGCGGTGGCGATCACGGAGAAATGCCCGTCCCAGCGCTGGAACCGGGCATTCCTCCGTGGTCATCAGCGCGTCGGGCGGCCCCGTTCAGGCCGGCACCCGGGCGGTGTCGCGGTCCCATACGCGGTGGCCCGCCAGCACCCGGGCGAAGGCCGCGTAGAACTCGCCGGGGTCGCCGCCGCGGTGGGTGACCACGCCCTGGTCGGCCACTGCGGCGGTGTCGCCGTCGCCGGCCAGCCGCAGGCGGGGCAGCGGCGCGGCTTCCAGCACGCCCACGCCTTCGTGCAAGGCGGCCAGCGGCTTGGCGTGTTTGAACGCCTCGGCCACGAAGTTCAGCGCCAACCCGTCCTCGGCCAGCGATGCGGCCGAGGCGGCGCCGCCGGCCACCACAACGGCGTCGTAGAGCACCGAGGCCACGGTGTGCATGGCCCGGTCCGCACCCAGCGTCTGGCCGTTGGTGGAGCGCAGCCGCCCGTCGTGGGGGGCCAGCACCTCCACCTGCGCGCCGCGTTCGGCCATGGCCTCGCGCAGCCGCAGCACCTCGGCGGCGTTGACGCCGTCGGTGGCCAGGACCGCGATCTGGCGGGAGTAGATGGTGTCGGTGGGCGAGTTGGCCTGGCTCAGGGCCGGTGAGGAGCGGCCGTGGTTGGCGGCCGCTTCGGTGGCCGGCGGGTCGACACCGATGCCGTGGGCGACCTCGGCGGCCAGGGTGTGGTCGATGTGGTTGAGGTGGCCGACGACGCGTTCGCGCACGGCGGTGGTTTCGCATTTGCCCAGTTCGAATTGGAACGCCGAGGTCAGGTGCGCGCGTTCCCAGTCGGCGAGGCTGTTGAGGAAGAGCGTGGCCTGGCTGTAGTGCTCCTTGAAGCTGTCGCTGCGTTTGCGGATCTTGGCGCCGTCGACGCGCTCCTGGTAGTGGCTGTAGGGCGCTTCGCCCAGGTAGGGGCAGCCGCCGCTGAGCGAGTTGGGGAAGTAGCTGGTGCGGCCGCGGTGCACCGCCTGCTGGTTGTAGCCGTCGCGCTGGTTGTTGCTGACTTCGGCGATGGGGCGGTTGACCGGGATTTGCTGGAAGTTGGGGCCGCCCAGCCGGATGAGCTGGGTGTCGAGGTAGGAGAAGTTGCGGGCCTGCAGCAGCGGGTCGTTGGTGAAGTCGATGCCCGGGACCACGTTGGCGGTGTGGAAGGCGATCTGCTCGGTTTCGGCGAAGAAGTTGTCGGGGTTGCGGTCCAGCACCATCTTGCCGACCGGGGTGACCGGTACGACCTCCTCGGGGATGATCTTGGTCGGGTCCAGCAGGTCGAAGTCGAAGGCGAACTCCTGGGACTCGGGCACCAGCTGCAGCCCCAGCTCGTATTCGGGGTACTGGCCGCGTTCGATGGCGTCCCACAGGTCGCGCCGGTTGTAGTCGGGGTCCTTGCCGCCGATCTTCTGGGTCTCGTCCCAGACCAGGGAGTGCGTGCCCAGAAGCGGTTTCCAGTGGAACTTGACGAAGGTGCCTTCGCCGCGTTCGTTGACCAGGCGGAAGGTGTGCACGCCGAAGCCCTGCATCATCCGGTAGCTGCGCGGGATCGCGCGGTCCGACATCAGCCACATCATCATGTGCAGGGTTTCGGGCTGCAGCCCGACGAAGTCCCACAGGGTGTCGTGGGCCGACTGGGCCTGGGGGATCTCGTTGTCGGGCGCGGGTTTGACCGCGTGGACGAAGTCGGGGAATTTGATGCCGTCCTGGATGAAGAAGACCGGCATGTTGTTGCCGACGAGGTCGTAGTTGCCTTCGCGCGTGTAGAACTTGGTGGCGAAACCGCGGACGTCGCGCACCGTGTCGGCCGAACCGCGCGAGCCGGCCACCGTCGAGAACCGCACGAACACCGGGGTGCTCAGGCCGGGGTCGGTGAGGAAGTCGGCGCGGGTGTAGCGGGCCAGCGACTCATAGACCCGGAAGTGGCCGTAGGCGCCGGCGCCGCGGGCGTGGACGACGCGTTCGGGGATGCGTTCGTGGTCGAAGTGGGTGACCTTCTCGCGGAAGTGGAAGTCCTCCATCAGGGTGGGGCCGCGCTCCCCGGCGCTGAGGGCGTTGTCGGTGTCGTCGACGCGCACACCGGTGTTGGTGGTCAGCGCCTGTTGGGAGTGGTCGCGGACTCCGGCGAGCTGGCGGTCCTTCTCGTCGCCGTGGGCCGCCTCGGTGCGGGCGGACTGGTCGCGGGAGAACTCGGACATGGCGGTGCCCCTTCTGCTTGCGTCGGCTCGGGCCGCGGGCGGTGGCTGCGGGCGCGCCCGGCGGCTGGTGCGCCCGTGGCGCCCGCTGACCACAGGCGCCGCGGCCAAACGCGGCAGCGGGGCGGCTGTGGGGCCCGGCACAGGCGGTGCGGGTTCGGTGATCGGCGGGAGCGGCGCGGGTAGAGTCCGGGCACATGCGCGCGGCGCCGCCGTTGCGGCAAGCACCGTTTCACCGAAGTACCCGCAAACCCAACCGCCCTGAAGAGGAGTAGCGAGCGTTATGGCACAGCCCGGTCTGGTGCGCAGCACCCGCAACAAGATGATCGCCGGAGTCTGCGGCGGCCTGGCCCAGCGTTTCGGCATGTCGCCGTTTCTCGTGCGGCTGCTGTTCGTCATCTCCTGTCTGATCCCGGGTCCGCAGTTCATCATCTACATCGCGATGTGGATTGTGATCCCCAAGGAGTCCTGAGGCGCCTGCGGTGCCGCGCCGCGGCGGTTCATTGGGCCGGCTGCGGTGCGGCACCGCCCAGCAGGGCGGCCACCAGTTCGGCGGCGACGCGTTGGTGCGGTTCCCGGGCGCGGTCGCGATCGCCGGGGAAGTGGCTGAGGAAGGCGTGCTGCAGGCATGCGCCCAGCAGCAGGTCGGCCAGGGCCCGGGGGTCGGTGCCGGGGGCGAGCCGACCGTGTGCGCGTTCGGCGGCGAGGTAGCCGGTGAGTGCGGCGGTGATGTTGGCGGGGCCGGTGCCGCGTTCGCCCAAGGCGGTGCGGTGGGCCTGCAGGAGTGCGGGTTCGGAGAACACCGAGGCGGCGATGGGGAAGGTGTCGGTGTAGAAGGAGATGGCCGCTGCGGCGACCTCTTCGAGGGTGGCGGTGACCTCGCCGCGGCCGGCGCGCTGGGGCAGTTGGGCCAGCAGGGCCGGCAGGGCGCTGGGGACGCGTTCGCTGAGCACGGCCACGAACAGGTCGGTTTTGTCGCGGAAGTGCTTGTAGAGGGTCGCTTCGGAGTAGCCGGCGGTTTCGGCGATCTGGCGGGTGGTGGCGCGGGCCAGTCCGTGGCTGCGCATGACGTGTGCGGCGGCGTCGACGATGCGTTCGCGTGTGGGCACGGTGTCCTCCCGGTGGTGGGGCGCGGCGGGGACGGAGCCGGGTCCCCCGCTTGACAGGTGAGTAAGTGCTTACCCACACTACTGGTTAGTGAGTACTCACCAACCAGTGCTTACCCGCCTTGCACACCCCGGGAGACACGATGAACCTCACCCTCATGGGCGCCACCGGCGGCCTCGGCCGCGCCTTCGCCCAACGCGCCTGCGAAGCCGGCCACCGCGTCACCGCCCTGGTCCGCGACCCCGCCCGCATGGACTACGAGCACCCGAACCTGACCACCGCCCGCGCCGATGTCACCGACGCCGGGGCGCTGGCCCCGCTGCTGGCCGGGCGCGACGCGGTCGTCTCGGCGCTGGGCCACCGCGGCAGCGGCCCGGCCACCATCTGCGCCACCGCCGCCCGCAGCACCACCGCGGCCATGGCCGAGGCCGGTGTGGCGCGGCTGGTGGTGGTCAGCGCCGCGGGCATGTTCACCGACGGCGACGGCCCCATCACCCGCATGGTCGCCAAACCCATCCTGCAGCGGGTGCTGCGCGAGAACTTCGCCGACATGCACGCCATGGAGGCCACGGTGCGCGCCAGCGGCCTGGACTGGACGATCGTGCGCCCGCCCCAACTGCTCGACAAGCCCTACACCGGCCGCTACCGCACCGCCGTGGGCACCAATGTGCGCGGCGGCATCCGCATCGGCCGCGCCGACACCGCCGCCTGCATGCTCGACTGCGTGGAAGGAGCCGAGCCCATCGCCGACAGCATCGCACCGGCGTACTGAACGGGCCGGGCCCCGGCGCTTTGGCCGCCTCCGCCGGCGGGATCAGTCCATGCCCGCCGCGGCGATCCGCTCAGGTGGGAGCCGCGGCGCAAGCCGTGCAGCCGGTGGGGGCCGGACCGGGGCGGGGACGGGGGAGCGCCGGGGGGCCGATGTGGCGCTTCTCGCTCTGGCGGAGGCCCGACAGCGCAGCCGTCCGGCTGCGGTGGGGTGGCCGTCGGCGATCAGTAAACCACCCAGCCGGCAAAACGTTGGATTTTTGGACTTTTCGCGCCAGCCGGCCCGGCGCCGGGTCAGTAGATGATGGACACGATCCGGCAGGCCGCCTCGGCGAGGCGGCCATCGCCCCGGATGCGGGCGCGCGCCCGGGCCTGGGCGGGGCCGATGGCGCGCACGCACAACCGCCAGGCGGTGGCCGCGTCCAGTTCGACCTGCGCATCGGCGGACCCGCCGGCCGGGGCTGCCATGGTCCAGGCGCCGCCGGCGGTGGCCTCCGCCGTCCAGGTGCCGCCCGCGGCGCCGGGTACCGCGATGCGCACCCGGGTGCCGGCGGCGGCCGGGGTCGCGCGCAGGGTGTGGGGCAGCGCCCGCATGAACGTATCCAGCACCACCGCCAGAACCGGTGGCGCAGCAGCACCGCCGGCCCCCTCCTCGGCGGCGCCGTCCTCGGTGGCCAGGCCGACCGCCGCGCGGATCTGCTGGCGGTGGGTCCAGTACTCGGTGAGGTCGCGGGCGCCGTCCAGCCACAGCGGGGCCGCGCCGGCCACACCGGCCCAGGAGACCGGCAGCCCCGGGGCGTGCAGGTCGCAGGACCCCCACATCGCGGCGACGCGGCGGCCGGTCAGTTCCAGGGACTCCATCAGCATGGGCGGGCTGATGCGGCGCGCGGCCTGGACCCATTCGCGGTTGGCGCGGTGGATGAAGGTTTCGAACGCTTCGCCGGGGTGGGGCCGGGGCGCGGCGGTGTGGCCGTCGCGCAGCCCCGCCAGCCGGGTGTAGTCGTCGCCGAGGATGTGGGCGGCGGTGTCGCCAACGCTCCAACCGGGCACGGCCGTGGCTCTCCACTGCTGGGGTGCCAGTCCGCCGAGCAGTTCCAGCAGCGCGGCGCGCTCGGGCGCGAACCGGTCGCGGACGTCGATGGGCGGGCCCAGGTGCGCGGTGTCCTCCACGGAGCCGACACTAGTGCGCTTTGTTGGGCCTGCCCACCCCCGCCCGCGCTCGCCGTAGCGGTGCGGCGGGCGGCTCAGGCGCCGGGGGTGATCACGATCTTGCCGCGCAGGTGGCCCTCCTCGCTGCGCCGGTGGGCGCGGGCGGTCTCCTCCAGCGGGAACGCCTGCTCGATGGGCAGGTGCAGCCGCCCCTGCTGCATCAACGGCAGCACCTCGGCGAAAACCTCCTGCAGCGGGGCGCGTCCGGTGCCGCCGCCGGAAAAGTGCACGCCGTGCTCGGCGGCGTCAGGGGCGGCGATGGTGACCACGCGCCGGGATGAGCCCGCCAGCTCCACCGAGACGGCCAACTCCCCGCGGCCCGAGGCGTCCAGGACCGCGTCGACGCCCTGGGGCGCCGCCGCGCGCAGCCGTTGGGCCAGGCCGTCGCCGTAGGTGACGGGTTCGATGCCGCGTTCGCGCAGGAAGGCGTGGTGGCGCGGGCCGGCGGTACCGATCACGGTGGCGCCGCGGGCGACCGCCAGTTGGGCGGCGACCAGCCCCACCCCGCCGGCGACCGCGTGGATCAGTACCCGGCCGCCGGTGTCCACCCCCAGCAGCCCCAGTGTGCGGTAGGCGGTTTCGGCGGGTACCGGCAGGGCGGCGGCCGTCTCGAAGGCCAACCAGTCGGGTTTGGCCGCCAACTGGTCGGCGGGGGCCAGTGCGTGGGTGGCGGCGGCGCCGTCGGCGGCTTTGCCGAAGACGGCCTGGCCCGGGCTCCACTCGTGGACATCGGGGCCCAGCGCCTCGACGGTTCCGGCCAGGTCCAGGCCGGTGCCCGCAGGCTGCTGCAGGGGGCCTTCGGCGAACGCGCCGCTGCGGATCTTCCAGTCCACGGGGTTGACGCCGGCCGCATGCACGCGCACGCGGACCTGCCCGGGGCCGGGCTCGGGCGGGGCGGTCTCGTGCAGTGCGAGTACCTCGGGGCCGCCGTAGCGGGTGTAGCGGATGGCCTGGGCCATGTCGGATCCTCCTGTGCTGGGCTCGGATGGGCGGCGGGGGCGGTGGGGGCCGCGCGCGGTCACTCGGGACCACTGTGGAACCTGAAGGCTGCTTGAGGTCAAGGGGACGTGGGCGGGATCACCACCCGCGGCCGGGCCGGGGCGGGCCGGGGCTCAGCCGCCGAGTGCGCCGGCCAGCGTGCGCAACCGGGTCGCTATCTCCTCGGGGACCCGGGCCAGTTCGACGGGGGCGCCCAGCGCCGCGATCGCCGCGACGAACTGGACCACCAGTTCGGGGGAGTCGGCGCTGAGCCGCACGGTGCAGCGCCCGGGTTGGGTGTCGGTGATCTCGCCGGGCACCGCGGCGAACAGCCCCGAGCGCACCTGCTCGGCGGAGAGGCCGACCACCAGGTGGGCCGTGTGCCGGTAGGAGGCTTCGGCAAAGGAGCGGGCGAGCATGTCGGCGGCGCCGGCACCCGGCAGCGGCCGGGGGGTGAAGTGCCGGCGGGCGGGCGCGGGCCCGTCCATGCGGTCGACGCGGAAGGTGCGCCAGTCGCCGCGGCCCGGGTCGAAGGCCAGCAGGTACCAGCGGCCTTGGGCGGTGACCAGGTGGTGGGGTTCGACGCGGCGCCGGGCGGCGGTACCGGTGCGGTCGCGGTAGTCGAAGGCGATCAGTTCGGCGTCGCGGCAGCACCCGGCCAGGACCGCCAGCACGGCCGGGTCGACGGGCACGGCGCCGCGGTGGGGCAGGGCCGCTGCCGCGCGGCCCATCGCGGCCAGCCGCGGGCGCAGCCGGGCGGGCAGCATCTGCTCCAGCTTGGTCAGCGCCCGCGCGGCGCTTTCGGCGACGCCCGAGGCGCCGCCGCCGGTGGCCGTGGCCAGGGCGATGGCGGTGGCCAGCGCCTCGTCGTCGTCCAGCAGCAGCGGCGGCAGAGCGCGGTTGCCCGAGGCGAGCCGGTAGCCGCCGGCGGTGCCGGTGGTCGCCTGGACGGGGTAGTCCAGGGCCCGCAGCCGTTCGACGTCGCGGCGCAGGGTGCGGGTGCTGGTGCCCAGCCGCTGGGCGAGTTCGGTGCCGGACCATTCGCGCCGGCTCTGCAGCAGCCCGAGCAGCCGCAGCAGCCGCCCGGGCATGTCCTTGCGGGTCGAGGTGTCCATGATGGCTCCACATTCGCACGGCTTGCGGACAAGATGTGGCCGCAAGCCTTCCTAGGGTGGCGCCATGACGCAGACGACACGCGGCGCGCAGTCCGTCGCCGCAGAACTTGACCAGCGCAGTGCCGGGGCGGTGCACACGCCCGGCGGCGGGGGATACGACCGTGCGCGCACCGGCTACCAGCTGCTGGAGCCGCACGCGCCGGCGGTGGTTGTCGAGGCCGCCGCCCGCGAGGACGTGCGCGCCGCCGTCGAGGTGGCCGCCGGGGCCGGGTGGCCGCTGGCCGTCCAGGCCACCGGGCACGGGTTGGGTGCGTCGATGCGGGGCGGGGTGCTGGTGGCCACCGGCGGTATGGACGGCGTCGCGGTGGATGCCGGTGCGGCCGCGGCGCGGGTCCAGGCCGGGGCGCCCTGGAGCAGGGTGGTCGAGGCGGCGGCGCCCTACGGTCTGGCGCCGCTGTCGGGCAGCCTGGCGTCGGTGGGCGCGGTCTCCTACACCTTGGGTGGGGGAGTGGGGCTGCTGGCGCGGCGCTACGGTTTCGCCGCCGACCATGTCCGCGCCGTGGAGGTGGTCACAGCTGAGGGCCGACTGCGCGAGGTCAGTGCCGACAGCGAGCCGGAGCTGTTCTGGGCGCTGCGCGGCGGCGGGGGCAATTTCGGGGTGGTCACCGCGATGGAGATCGGCCTGGTGCCGGTCGCCCGGGTATACGGGGGCTCGGTGTACTTCGACGTCGGTCAGGTGCCCGATGTGCTGCAGGCGTGGGGGCGCTGGACCCGATCGGTGCCCGAGGAGACGACCTCGGCGGTGACGGTGCTGCCGTTTCCTGACACGGCCGGGGTGCCCGAGGTGCTGCGCGGCCGCCATGTCGCCCAGGTCCAGATCTGCCATGCGGGGCCGGCCGAGCAGGGGCGGCGCGTGGTCGAACCGCTGCTGGAGGCGGGCGAGCCGCTGCGTACGACGCTGCGGGAGCTGGCCTATGCCGAGTCGGGGGCGGTGTTCGAGGAGCCCGACCGGCCGCACGGCTACCGGTCGCGCAACCTGCTGCTGGATGCGCTGGAGCCGGCCGCGTTGGAAGAGCTGCTGCGCCGCGGCGGGCCGGGGTCGGATCCGATGTGTGTGGTGGGGCTGCGCCACCTCGGCGGGGCGTTGGCGCGGGCCCCGCGGTCGGCCGGTGCGGTGGGTGGGCGCGGGGCCGCCTACGCGCTGGCGGTGCTCTCACCGGTGGAGCCCGGCGGCGAGCAGCGGGCGCGCGCCCGCCACGATGAGCTGCTGGCACCGTTCGCGGGGCGGGCGGTGGGGCGTTCGCTGAACTTCAGTTTCGGCCCGCTGCCGGAGGCGGAGGTGCGTGCGGCGTTCGATCCGGACACCTACCGGAGGCTGGGTGAGCTCAAGGCGCGCTATGACCCGGGCGGGGTGCTGCGGGCCGCCCATCCCATCGCACCGGCAGGGCCCGCTGCGCGCGGGCGGTAACCGGGGCCGGGCCGGCGGGCCCGTGCCGCGGGGAAGGGGCGGGGCGGAACCCACCTCTTTTCTGATTATTGCATATACAATGGGGGTGATGCCGCGGGCAGGCAGCCAGCAGCACCGGAGGTCCAGCATGCGGGAATGCCCGGGTCCGGCGCCGGACCCGGGCATTCCCGCATGCTCGTTGCCGTGCACCGCCCCGGAAAAGCGGCGACCGCCGCACCGCGCCTGCACGCCCCAAGAAAGACCGGCCCACCCCAAGGTCGAACGGATCGGGAAGGCGGTGGCCGAACACGACCGCGCCCTGGAGCAGCGTGGCCGCGGGTCGGGTCGGTAGGACTTGGTAGAACTTTTTATCAGCGCTGAGAAATCCAGGGACCGAGGTAATCACGGTCGACAAGGTCGCATGTCGGAACGCGAACCAGCACGCCATACGCGTTCGGCTGTGTCTTTGGGGAGCGCGAAGTCGGCGTCGCGGGACATCGTGTCCTGGGGGCTGAACTGTCGCGCCGTATCGACGATTTGAGGAATAAAGCCTCGAATGTCGTCGGCGTCGTCCACGGCGGTGGCGGGGTCGAGGCCGGCGTCGGACAGGCGGGCCTCGATGTGGGTCAACTTTCGGGGGTGACTTCGAACCAGCGGCGCACGGTGACCGCGATTCGGGTGAAGCTGAAACTGATGAGCATGTCGCGTCCTTGGTGACAGTGTGGTGGTGGACGTAGACGAGGTTGGGAGTGATCACCGGGTGTGCGCGCTTAGTTGCTTTGCGAGGTCGGCGAGATCCTCCGCGTAAAGGTCGAACCGGTCGGAAGGCGCAGGCGGGTCTCCGACGGGCCGGGCAACGTAGGCGGTGCGCAGCCCGACGGTCTGTGCGCCTCGGAGGTCCCAGGCATGTGCGGCGACCATGAGCAGTCGCTCGGGAGGTGCGGCGGCGGCCGTGACGGCGAGTTGATAGACGGCGGGTGCGGGCTTGTAGGTTTCGGCGTCCTCGGCGGAGAGTGCCTGGTGCCAGCGCAGGCCAGCGTGGGCATTAAGGCGAACCAGCGCGGTGCGGCTGGCGTTAGACAGCCCGATCAGCGGGAAGCGCTCAGCCAGTCGTGCCAGGCCGGCGGTGCTGTCGGGCCACGGTGACAGCCGTTGACCCGCTCGGCTCAGTGCGGCAATCGCAGCGGGGCCGGTGTTACCGACGGCGTCAGCGACGACTTGAGCGGCTTCGCGGTCGAGTGCGTCGCTGGGGGCCCAGGGTCGATCACCGTCGAGGATGCGTTGTTGCTCGCGTTCGATGTGGGTCTCCCAAAGGGCCTGCAGCCTGTCCAGGCTAGCCTCGGCGGCGGTCGGGGCGTGGTCGCGGATACCGGCGCGGATCCCGGATGGTTCGTCGACGAGCGTGCCGAGTACGTCGAATACGACGACCTTGATATCTGATGCTGACACGCGGAGCCTTTCTCGCAAGGGGCAATGCCGTGCAATTGGATAGGCGTGTGGCCTGTGGTGACTAACTGACCGGGTCGATAGTCGGCGTGGGCAATGGGGTCTAGGGCCGGCACAGCGCGGGAATCCTGACGGATCGCTGGGGCGGACTCACGGGGTGCTCTGACTCATTCGCAGTGTGCTGTCGAGTCGGTCCAGGATTTGTTCGAGGTTCGGAGTAGTGGTGGCGAAGTTGAGTCGTGCGTAGGTCGAACTGGTCAGGTCGGTGTGCTGAGTGAATTCGGCACCGGAGTTGAGGTACACGCGTGCGCGCCGGAGCAGCGCGGCCGCGGGGTCGGGTCCGAGGCCTGCGCGGGTGAAGTCGATCCAGGCGAGGTAGGTCGCCTCCGGGGGGAGGTAGCCGAGCTCAGGGTGGGTGCGGGCCCAGGCGGTGACGCGGTCGCGGTTGCGGGTAAGCAGGTCGGTGGTGGCGTGGAGCCAGTCGTGGGATTCGCGCCAGGCGGCGACGGTGGCGATGCGGCTGAGGACGCTGGGGGTGCCGAAGTAGTCCAGCGGGGCGCGGTCGAGAGCGTCGGCGGTGGGTGTGTAGCCGAGGTGAGCGACCGCGCACCGGGTGCCGGCGAGGTTGAACGCCTTCGTTGCCGACGTCGCGGTGATGGTCAGGTCTTCCACGGCCGGGTCGAGGCCGGCGAAGGGGATGTGCCGGTGCGGTAGGTAGGTGAGGTCGGCGTGGATCTCGTCGGCCAAAACGGGGATGTGGTGGTCGGTCGCGATGTCGGCCAGCCCGCGCAGCTCCGCGGCGCTGAACGTGTGCCCGGTCGGGTTGTGCGGGTTGACCAGCACGAACAGCCGAGGCCGGTCGGCGGCGAAGACGGCGTGGTGTCGGTCAAGGTCGAGTTCCCAGCCCTCTGGTGCGCGGTCGAGGTGTAGTGGCACGATCCGGCGTTGTGCGCGGTGGATCGCGGCGAGGAATGGTGGGTAGTTCGGCACGTGCAGGGCGATGGGGTCGCCGGGCTCGGTGGTGTGTTCGATGACGATCTGCAGGATCTGGATCAGGTCGCTGAACACGTGGGTGCGGCCCTCGCGGAGTTGCCATCCGTAGCGGGACCGCATGCGGTCGGTGAACGCGTCGACGACGGGGTCGCCGTCGGGCCAGTAGGGGTAGCCCAGGTCCTGGCGTTCGATGGTCTCGAGCATGCGGGCGCGGACGGGTCCGGGGATGCCGATGTCCATGTCGGCGACCCAGGCAGGTAGGACGTTGGCGTCGACGGCGGTCCACTTGGCTCCGTGGCCGGCTCGTAGCCGGGTCGGGTCGAGCTCAGGACTGGGTGGGGCACTCATGCGGTCTCCAACGGCCGGACGGGTGCGGCGGTGAGGACGTCGCGCAGGGTCTCCATCTGCCCGTGGTGCTGGGCGAGTTCTTCGAACACGTGCTGCAGCGCGCCGCCCTGGGTGAGGCGGGTGGGCGGGCCGAGGAAGTCCGCGGCGGGTTCTTGGAGCAGGAATTGCTCGGGGTGCGCGTTGGCGACGTCGGTGTGCATCTGGGCGCGCACGGTCGCGCAGCGCTCGACGAGCAGCTCGACCGGGCCGGTGGCGACGAACTCAGCGTCGCGGTCGCGGTCGATCGGACGGCCGCGGACGAACCCGCCGACCCAGGTCTCGATCACGCACAGGCAGTGGTGCAGCAGCGCGTACGGCGAGTTCGCGCCGGGGTAAGCGGACCGGTTCGCGCGCTCGTCGCCGAGCTCGACCACGATCGCGGCCATCCCGTCGAGCGCGCGATCGGTGAAGTACAGGTAGTCCTCACGGCTAAGCATGCAACTCCAATCGTCACCAGTTCAGGAGGTGACGAAGTTTGCACGATTCGGTGTCACCGGTCAAGATGGTGACGTGAGATTCGCGTTCGTGAGCGGCAGTGCGGCACTGGATCTGGCAGGCACGCTGAAGTGGCGTCGGACCGAACCGGAAGAGCTGTTGGCCGGGCCGGCCGACCTGGAGCGCTGGCTCGGCGCCTCCACCGAACTCCCTGGCGACGTCAACGTCACCCAGGACGCGTTCCGGCAGGCCATCAGCCTGCGCGAAGCGGTCTACCAGCTCGCCGCCGACCGGCTCGCCGAGCGCGGGTTCGACCGCCGAGCTCTCGACCTCGTCAACGGCCTCGCCCAAGGTGCGGGCCTGACTGTGCAGCTCAGCGACACCGGAACCCGTCGGACCGGCAGCATCGGCGCCGTCCTGGCCGAACTGGCCCGCGACGCCGTCACCGTCCTCGCCGACCGCGAGGCTCACATGAAAGAATGCGGCCGCCCCGCCTGCACTCGCATCTATCTCGATCGTTCCCGCGGAGCCCGCCGTACCTGGTGTGGCATGGACGAGTGCGGAAACCGCGTCAAGGCCGCCGCCTACCGGGCGCGCAAACGTCGCTCCGACACTGCGGCCGCCTCCTGAGTCGTCTCACGACCAACGCGGCCCCGCTTGACGTCGTCCATGTGGCGGCGTCCTTGACACGGCTGAAATCGTCACCGCCTTGACAAGTGGCGCGGCTCGCTCCGACTATTCAATGCGTCACCGCTTAGACAGGTGATGTTCGTTGATCCGCAGGGAAGCTCGCCTCGGACTCCTCATCCCTGCAGCTACCAGCGCAGCCTGTTCCTGATCATCGCCCCCGCGTGGCTTTTCGACTCGGTCGACCTCGGTGCCCTGACGCACCTGCTTGCCCCGATCAGCTCCGAGTTCGGGCTGGCCAAGCTGCAGGCTGGCCCCGTGGGCAGCGCCACCTTCGCGGGCATGTTCGTCGGCGCCTTTTCCCGCCTGCACGCGGCGCTGGAAAAGCAGCGGATGGGCTATATGCCGGCCGTGTCCTGCTCGACCGCGGTGCCCACTGCGGCGGGCCGGTTCCAGGTAGGGGAGATGGCCGATCGCTTGCCCCGGGCGGCCTGGCAGCCGGTCTCAGCCGGTGCGGGGCCCATGGGCAGCGCTTCTACGGTTGGGCGCTGACCGACCCGCAACAGCCGCAGGAACCGGGGTGCGGGCGGCGCCGGCCCGCACCCCCGCAGACGGCGCGGCCGGGTTTCGGTCCGCCCGCGCGGCAAGCGGCATAACCTCCTGGCCGGGCACACACGGGCGGATGCCCAGAGCTTTTGGCGGGCCGCGCAACCGCGCTATGGTTCCTGCGCCCCGCCCGCGCGTCCGAAAACCCGAGAACACCGTCGCACATGCCATGCTTGCTCCACGGCGCAGGTCCCCTCCACCGGGCGGAGTTCACCCGGCGGACACCGCTGGTTGGAGCAGACCCGGTACACCGGCTGTCAGCACTGCGTACGCGCACCCGGCCGGCGCCGGGCGGGCGCACCCGATGCAGGTCCACTCCCCGAAAAGACAAGGCAGCCCCCGTGAGGATTTCGGTGATCATCCCGGCCTACAACGAGGAAGCGGTCATCGGCCGCTGTCTGGACGCCCTCGTGGCCCAGACCGTGCCCGCCGCGGAGATCGTCGTCGTCGACAACAACTCCGCCGACCGCACCGCCGAGGTCGCCGAGGAGTACGCCCAACACGGGGTGCGGGTGGTGCGCGAGGCCCGCCAAGGCGCGGTCCACGCACGCAATCGCGGGTTCGACGAGGCCACCGGCGACGTGCTCGGCCGCATCGACGCCGACACCATGGTGGGCCCCGAATGGGTCGGCAAACTCGCCGAGTCCTTCGGGCCCGACCCGCGCACCGGCACGAGCCCCGACGCCGTCACCGGCCCTTCCTGGTTCTACGACATCCCGATGCGCCGCGCGGGGCTGGTGGCGCACCGGTTCTTCTGCCACCAGCTCAACCGGCTGCTGTCGGGCCACCCCATGCTGTGGGGCTCCAACATGGCCCTGAGCCGCGACTGCTGGCACCAGGTGCGTCCCCACACCTGCACCGAGCAGGGCATGTGGGAGGACCTGGACCTGGCCGTGCACCTCAACCGCCAAGGGCTGCGGGTGCGCTACGTCGACCGGCTGCGCGTCCCGGTTTCGGCCCGGCGCATCGGCGTCTCGGTCCGCGACCTCTACTCCTACCTGCGGGCCTGGCCCTACACCTACCGCCTCCACGGCCAGCGGCGGGCCGCCAACGGCGCCATGGTCTCCCTGCTCATCGGAATCGTGCTCCTGCGCCCCTGCTCGTTGCTGGTGCGCGTCCACACCCCCTACGACGGCACCCTGTCCCTCAGCCGCCTGTTCCGCCGCTCCACCACCGTCAGCCGCCCCCTGCCCTGACCGGACCGCCCCGGACGGCGCCGGCACGAGGATGCCCGCGCCGCCCGCGGCGGCCGGATCGGCGATGCCGGTGGTTTGCGTCTCGGCGCCGCCGCTGCCGAGCCTGTTGGTGCGGCGCCGCCGGGCGGCCTAGCGTCGGTGGCGGACATCCAAGCGGTTGCCCCGCGCGGTGCGGGGCGCCCGTTCGTGTATCGACCGGCCGCCGGGCGCTTGTGCGCCGGAGGCCGACCAGGGGGAGAAAACAATGGCACGGATCCTGTTCGTCATCACCGGCGCCGATCACTGGACGCTGGCCGACGGCACCAAGCACCCCACCGGCTACTGGGCCGAGGAGGTGGCCGCGCCCTACCGGGTCTTCACCGAGGCCGGCCATGAGGTGACAGTGGCCACCCCGGGCGGGGCGCGGCCGGTGGCCGACGCCGGCAGCCTGGCGCCCGAGGCCAACGGGGGCGAGGAGGGCGCCGCGGCCGTGCGCCGGACGCTGGAGCACATCGCCACCCTGCGCAGCCCGCTGCAACTGGAGGAGGTCGCACTCGGCGACTTCGACGCGGTGTTCTACCCGGGCGGGCACGGCCCCATGGAGGACCTCTCCGGCGACGCCGCCTCGGCCCGGCTGCTGGTGGCCGCGCTGGAGTCGCGCACACCGCTGGGCGTGGTCTGCCACGGCCCCGCGGCGCTGCTGGCCACGGCCCGCCCCGGCGGCGAGTCGCCGTTCACCGGCTACCGGCTGACCGGTTTCACCAACGCCGAGGAACGCCAGGCCGGCTTGGCGGACAAGGCGCCGTGGCTGCTGCAGGACCGCCTGGTGGAGCTGGGCGCCGACTTCGCCGAAGGCGAGCCGTGGGCACCCAACGTGGTGGTCGACGGTTCGCTCTACACCGGGCAGAACCCGGCGTCCTCGGCCCCGCTGGCCACCGAGATGCTCACCGCCCTGCGCTGAGGCAGCACCGCCGGAAGGGGGAAACGAAACCGGCCGGGTGCGGCAAAGCGGGCCGCCGCGCCGCACCCGGCCGGGCAAATGGCCAGGTGGTGGGATTTTCGGCGGTTACCGCGCCACAAAACGGTTACCCATAGCTATCGGCACATCGCGCACAGCAATGGAGGATTCATGGGTATTCGCCCGCTGGTCTATGCCGCCGCCATCACGGGCGCCGCCGCCTGCAGCGCGGTGGCCGGCCCCGCCCTGGGTGCCCAGACCCGCCCCGCACCGGCCATCATCACCTACGACTGCGCAAGTGTGGACTTCAACCCGGGAACCGCCGAGGCCACCGGCTACCAGTGTGTCCGCGGCGATGACGGCCCTCCGGGCACGGTCGGCTACGCCCTCTTCGACCAGGCGCAGGAAGAGGAATACGGCTGCGATGACGTGAGCACCGCCCCGGACCCCGACGGAGGGCTGGTCGTCTCCGGTACCGGCTGCGAGCGAGTGGTCGCGCCATAACCCGCACCGCCGGGGCGCTCCCAGCGGCCCGGCCCCTGGCCACCCCCCTACCGCCCGACCGGCCCGTGCGGATGCACGGCGGCGGTAGCGTCGGCGCGAAGGGTTCGGGGTGCGGGACGGGAAAGGCGGCAGGCGGTGGAGGACGACCAGAACCGGTGGGCCCGGTTGACGGGTGGCGACCAGGGGCGGCGTTATGCGGAGCGGTTCGCCGCGCTAGCCGATTCCGGTGCCGACGTGCACGGTGAGGCCCGTTTCTGCGCCGGGCTGCTGGAGCCGGGGTCGCGGGTGCTCGACGCCGGGTGCGGCACCGGGCGGGTCGCGATCCGGCTCGCCGAGATGGGCCACGCGTGTACGGGCGTGGACGCCGACGCCTCCATGCTGGACCAGGCGCGCCGCCGCGCACCGGAGATGGTCTGGGTGGAGGCCGACCTCGCCGAGGTCGGCGAGCTGGGGTTGGCGCCGGGCTTCGACATGGTGGTGGCGGCGGGCAACGTCATCCCGCTGCTTGGGCCCGGCACCGAGCCCGCGGTCGTGGCGGGGATGGCCGAACTGCTGCGGCCCGGCGGGCTGCTGGTGGCCGGATTCGGCCTCGATGCCGCCCATCTGCCGCTGGATGAGGCCCCGGTGTCGCTGGCCGACTATGACACCTGGTGCGCCGCCGCGGGGCTGGCCCCTTCCAGCCGGCACGCCACCTGGGACGGCGACGCCTACACTAGCGGCGGCTACGCCGTGAGTGTGCACCGCCGCACCTGAGGCCCGGCGCCCTGGTGCCGCGCACCGGCTCGCACGCCGCCGCGCGTTGCCTAGGCTGCGAACAGGCAGGTCGCGGCGCCGGCGCCCGCCGGGGGCGCTGGGCGGCGGCGCGGGTTTTTGGACGATTCCCACAACTGCGGCCGTGTCGGCTCCGTTGGCTGCGACATGGCTTTACCGGCCGGTAGCGGGCAAGGTTGGCCATTGCGGCCGCCGTGCCCGTTGCGGCGCTGCGCACCGCGCGGGCCGCACGGATCGGACGGGGCGGATGGTGCCGGCGGAGGGGCCTTCTGGGTCCGTTGGCCGGCTGCGCGGGGCCCGCCCGGTGCCGCCCGGTGCGGTCGGCGTTGTGTTACCTGGTCAGCCTGCCTGGCCAACCAGTGTGTCTATGAGAAGGGTGCTGTCGGGTGTTCAGTCGTGTCGCCATCGTCAACCGGGGTGAAGCCGCCATGCGGCTCATCCACGCCGTCCGGGATCTGGCAGCCCAGACCGGGGCGCGGATCGAGACCGTGGCGCTGCACACCGACGTCGACCGGGCGGCCACCTTCGTCCGCGAAGCCGACCTGTCCTATGAAATCGGCCCCGCCGCGGCGCGCCCCTACCTCGACCTGGAGGTGCTGGAGCGCGCGCTGGTGGAATCCGGCGCCGACGCCGCGTGGGTGGGTTGGGGCTTTGTCGCCGAGGACCCGGCGTTTGCGGAGCTGTGCGAGAAGGTCGGTGTGACCTTTGTCGGGCCCAGCGCCGAGGCCATGCGCAAGCTCGGCGACAAGATCGGCGCGAAGCTGATCGCCGAAGAGGTCGGCGTTCCGGTGGCTCCGTGGAGCCGCGGCGCGGTCGAAACCCTGCAGGGCGCCACCGACGCCGCCGAGCGCATCGGCTATCCGCTGATGCTCAAGGCGGCCGCCGGCGGCGGCGGGCGCGGCATCCGGGTGATCAACGGCCGCGACGAGCTCGCCGAGGCCTTTGAGCGCACCAGCCAGGAGGCCGCGCGGGCCTTCGGCAGCGGCGTGGTGTTCTTGGAGCGCCTGGTCACCGGCGCCCGCCACGTCGAGGTCCAGGTCATCGCCGACGGCCAGGGGTCGGCGTGGGCGCTGGGTGTGCGCGACTGCTCGGTGCAGCGCCGCAACCAGAAGGTCATCGAGGAGTCGTCCTCGCCGGTGCTCAGCGCAGACCAGGCGGCCGAGCTCAAGGCCTCGGCCGAGCGGTTGGCGGTGGCGGTGGGCTACCGCGGAGCGGCCACCGTCGAGTTCCTGTACCACCCCGGCGACGCGATGTTCGCGTTCTTGGAGGTCAACACCCGCCTGCAGGTCGAGCACCCCATCACCGAGTCCACCACGGGCTTTGACCTGGTCCGGGCGCAGCTGCACGTGGCCGCGGGCCACAAGCTGGAGGGCGAGGTGCCCGCCGAGCGCGGCCACGCCGTGGAGGCCCGGCTCAACGCCGAGGACCCCGACCGCGACTTCGCGCCGTGCCCGGGCCGCATCGCCCACCTGGTGCTGCCCGCCGGGCCGGGCATCCGGGTCGACACCGGTGTCAGCGAGGGCGACACCATCCCCACCGACTTCGACTCGATGATCGCCAAGATCATCGCTTATGGGCGCGACCGCGACGAGGCGCTGGCGCGGCTGCGGCGGGCCATGGCCGAGACAACCGTGGTCATCGAGGGCGGGGCGACCAACAAGAGCTTCGTTTTGGATCTGCTCAACCGGCCCGAGGTCATCGACGCCACCGCCGACACCGGCTGGATCGACCGCGTCCGCAGCCAGGGCGGGCTGGTCTCGCACCGCCACTCCGCGGTGGCGCTGGCCGCCGCCGCCATCGAAGGCTATGAGGAGGAGGAGCGCGCCGAACGGCAGCGGCTGCTGTCGACCGCGTTCGGCGGGCGCCCCCAGGTGCGCCACGACAGCGGCCGCCCGCTGGATCTGAAGCTGCGCGGCGCGGGCTACCGGGTGCGGGTGGCGCGGGTGGGCGCCCACCGGTTCCGCGTCGGGATCGAGGCGGGCACCCAGGCGCGCACCGCCGATGTCGAGCTGGACCGCTTCGACCGCCACACCGGCCATATCGTCGTCAACGGCACCCGTTACCGGCTACTGACCGGCACCCACGGCCCCACCCACCTGGTCGAGGTCGAGGGGGTCACCCACCGCGTCAGCCGCGACGAGGGCGGTGTCGTGCGCTCGCCGGCGCCGGCGCTGGTGGTGGCCACGCCGCTGGAAGCCGGCGCCGAGGTCGAGGCGGGCGCGCCGGTGCTGGTGCTGGAGAGCATGAAGATGGAGACGGTGCTGCGGGCGCCGTTCAAGGCGAAGCTGAAGGAATGCGTCGTCTCGGTGGGCAGCCAGGTCGAGACCGGTGCCCCGCTGCTGCGGCTGGAACCGCTCGGCGACCAGGCCGAGGCGGCTTCGGCCGAGTCCTCCGCCGAACTGGACCTGCCCGCCGCACCGGAGGGCGGCCCGGCCGCGCAGCGGTTCGCGCGCGGGCGCGAGGACCTGCGCAGCCTGCTGCTGGGCTTTGACGTCGACCCCCACGACGAGCGGCGGGTCCTCGACGACTACCTGGCCGCGCGCACGGCGGCGGCGACCGAGGGCCACCGGGTCCTGGACGAGGAACTGGAGCTGGTGGAGGTCTTCGCCGACCTGGCCGAGCTCAGCCGCAACCGCACCGCCGGCGAGGACGGCGGCGACAACCGCGTGCACAGCCCCCGCGAGCACTTCCACACCTACCTGCAGAGCCTGGACGTGGACCGGGCCGGGCTGCCCGAGGCGTTCCAGGCCAAGCTCGCCGCGGCGCTGGGCCACTACGGTGTCGGCGACCTGGAACGCACCCCGCAGTTGGAAGCGGCGGTGTTCCGCATTTTCCTGGCCCAGCAGCGCGCCGCCGCCGACGCCGCGGCGGTGGCGTCGCTGCTGCGCACCTGGCTGCAGGAGCCGCCGCCCGGCGAGGAGCTGCGCGAACCCGCGGGGCTGGCGCTGGAGCGGCTGGTGGCCGCAACCCAGGTGCGTTTCCCGGTGGTCGCCGATCTTGCGCGCGGGGTGGTGTTCGCCTGGTTCGGCCAGCCGCTGCTGCGCCGCAACCGCGCCCGGGTCTATGCCGGTGTCCGCAGACACCTGCGCCACCTGGACGCCCACCCCGACGCGCCCGACCGCGCTGAGCGCATCGCCGAGATGGTGCGCAGCACCGAGCCGCTGGTGCGGCTGCTGGGCCGGCGGCTGCTGCGCCACGACCCCGCCACCATGGACAACACGGTGCTGCTGGAGGTGCTGACCCGCCGCTACTACGGCAACAAGGGCCTGTCGCAGGTGCGCACCCGCCACGCGGCCGGGTGCACGTTCGTCGCCGCCCAGCGCGCCGACTCGGCCGTGGTCTCGGCCGCGGCCGGTTTCGAGGAGCTGGGTGCGGCGCTGGGAGGGCTCGCCGAACTGGCCGCCGACACCGGCCCGCTCGACGCCGACATCTACCTGGCCTGGGAGAACCAGCCCGCCGACTCCGAGGCCATGGCCCAGGCCCTGGCCGAGGTGCTGGCCGCCCACCCGCTGGGCGAGGGGGTGCGCCGGGTCACCGCCACCGTGGCGGGCCGCAGCGGCGCGGTCATGCACCACCACTTCACGTTCCGCCCCGCCCCCGCCGGCGGTATGGACGAGGACCGGCTCATCCGGGGCCTGCACCCCTACATCGCCCAGCGCATGCAGATGGAGCGGCTGGAATACTTCGACCTCACCCGGCTGCCGTCCTCCGACGAAGAGGTCTACCTGTTCGAGTGCGCGGCCCGGGAGAACCCCGCCGATGAGCGGCTCGTCGCCTTCGCGCATGTCCGCGACCTCACCGAGCTGCGCGAAAACGACGGCCGGCTGATCGCGCTGCCCACGGCCGAGGACACCCTGGCCGCCTGCCTCGACTCGATCCGGCGCGCCCGGGCGCGCCGGCCCGCCAAGAAGCGGTTGAGCACCAACCGGATCGTGGTCTATGTGTGGCCGCCCAGCCACATCACCCGCGCCGAGCTGGCGACCATCGCCGAGCGGGTGCTGCCCACCACCGCCGGCGCCGGGCTGGAGGAGATCCTGTTCATCGCCCGGCGGCGCCACCCCGACACCGGCGAACTGGTCAAAACCAGTGTGCAGGTGACCTTCGACGCCACCGGCGCCGCCGAACTGTCGGTGGGCGAGCCGCCCACCGACCCTGTCGAACCCGTCGACGGCTACCGGCAGAAGGTGTTGCGTGCCGGCAGCCGCAACACCGTCTACCCCTACGAGCTGACCGGGCTGCTCGGCGACTTCACCGAGCACGACCTCGACGGCGCCAACGCGCTGGTGCCGGTGGAGCGGCCCAAGGGCCGCAACACCGCCGCGATCGTGGCGGGCACGGTCACCACCCGCACCGGCCGCCACCCGCAGGGCGTGACCCGCGTGGTGCTGCTCGGCGACCCGACGAAGTCGCTGGGTGCGCTCTCGGAGCCGGAGTGCCGCCGCGTCATCGCCGCGATGGACCTGGCCGAGCGCATGGGGGTGCCGCTGGAGTGGTACGCGCTGTCGGCGGGCGCCCGCATCTCCATGGAGTCGGGCACCGAGAACATGGACTGGGTGGCCGCGGCGCTCAAACGCATCGTCGAGTTCACCCAGGACGGCGGCGAGATCAACGTGGTGGTGGCCGGTATCAACGTCGGCGCCCAGCCGTACTGGAACGCCGAAGCGACGATGCTCATGCACACCAAGGGCATCCTGGTGATGACCCCGGACTCGGCGATGGTGCTGACCGGTAAGCAGTCGCTGGACTTCTCCGGCGGGGTCTCAGCCGAGGACAACTTCGGGATCGGCGGCTACGACCGGGTGATGGGCCCCAACGGCCAGGCCCAGTACTGGGCGCCGAACCTGGCCGGTGCCCGCGACGTGCTGATGCGCCACTACGACCACACCTATGTGGCGCCCGGCGAGCAGGCGCCGCGGCGGGCCGCCACCACCGACCCCGCCGACCGCGACGTCAGCGACTTCCCGCACACCGTGGAAGGCAGCGACTTCACCACGGTCGGCGAGATCTTCTCGGCCGAGGCCAACCCGGAACGCAAGAAGCCCTTCGACATCCGCACCGTGATGCGGGCCGTCTCCGATCAGGACCACCCGGTGCTGGAGCGGTGGGCGAACATGGCCGGCGCCGAAACCGCGGCGGTGCAGGACGCGCACCTGGGCGGTATCCCGGTGTGCCTGCTGGGTATCGAGTCGCGGCCGGTGCAGCGGCGCGGGTTCCCACCAACGGACGGCCCCGACTCCTACACCGCGGGCACCCTGTTCCCGCGGTCGTCGAAGAAGGCGGCGCGGGCGATCAACGCGGCCAGCGGCAACCGGCCGCTGGTGGTGCTGGCCAACCTGTCGGGCTTCGACGGTTCACCGGAATCGATGCGCAAGCTGCAACTGGAGTACGGCGCCGAGATCGGCCGCGCGATCGTGAACTTCGACGGACCCATCGTGTTCTGCGTGATCTCGCGGTACCACGGCGGCGCTTTCGTGGTGTTCTCCAAGGCGCTGAACGCCGACATGACGGTGTTCGCGGTGGAGGGCTCCTTCGCGTCGGTGCTGGGCGGCGCGCCTGCCGCCGCAGTGGTGTTCTCCGGCGAGGTCAACGCCCGCACCGCGGCCGACGAGCGCGTCCGGGAACTGGAGGCGCGCGCGGCGGCCACCGCCGGCACGGACCGGGCGGCGCTGACCGCCGAACTCGACGAGCTGCGGTCGGCGGTGCGCGCCGAAAAGCTGGGCGAGGTCGCCGCGGAGTTCGACCGGGTGCACAACGTCCACCGCGCCGTGGAAATGGGATCGGTGGACGCGGTCATCACCGCCGCGGAACTGCGGCCGCGCATTATCGCCGACATCGAAGCGCGGACGGGCTGAGGCTGAGCCCCCGCTGATCCCCGCCGATCTGCGCGCTGGGGCCCACCCGCACCGAGCGGGCGGGCCCCAGCTGGATGGCCAGGGCCCGTTGAGGCCCGAGCGGTGAGGAGGGCGCGTGCGGTTCGCGCTGGAAATACTGGTCGCCGACGTGCCGGCGGAGCAGGTCGATGAGGCTCGCGGCTTCTACACGTCGAGGGCGGCCGGGCATGGTCCCCGCACGTTGGAGGAGTTGCAGCAGGCGCGAGCGGAGAGTCCTGCCCCTGGTTCCGCCGAGCCGCCTGCCACCGAAGAGGTGATCGACGCCGCCGGAGCGCGCGTCGCCGTCCGGATCTGTGCTCCCGCCGGCGCTCCGCCGCGGGGCGTCCACCTGGACATACACGGCGGCGGCTTCTACATGGGCTCCGCAGCCCGCGGTGACCACCGCAACCGCGAGCTCTCCGACGCTCTGGGCATCGCCGTTGTCAGCGTCGACTACCGATTGGCGCCCGAGCACCCCTGGCCGGCGGCACCCGACGACTGCGAAGCGGTGGCGCTGTGGCTCGTCGAAGAAGCCGCTGCCCGCTTCGGCACGTCGCGGCTGTCGGTCGGCGGAAACTCCGCGGGAGCCACCCTGGCCTTGGCGGTCCTGCTCCGCCTGAGGGACCGGGGCGCCGTCGGCCCCTTCACCGGCGCGGTGCTGCAGTTCGGGACCTACGACTTGAGCGCGCAAACCCCGGCCGGTCGCCGCATCGCCGACGAGTACTTCATCCAGGCCTACGCCGGCCACGCGGCCGACCGCGCCGTTGCCGACATCTCTCCCCTCTACGGTGATCTCCGCGGGCTTCCCCCGACGCTGCTGATCGTGGGAAGCGCCGACGTGTTGCTGGAGGACAATCTGGCGCTGGCGGGACGGTTGTCGGCGGCCGGCAACGACGTCGACCTGCGGGTCTACCCCGATGTTCCCCATGGCTTCACGGGCCACCCCACGGCGATGGCCGCCACGGCGCTTTGCTGCGCCGACTCCTGGTTGGGCGAGCGGATGGCGCAGCCGTAGGCACCGGCCGCGATCCGCGAAGGGCCGGCGAGCAGCTCCTCCGCCATCTCCGATGTGCTTTGGTGCGGTAGCAGTTCGGGCGCGCCGGCCGGCAACCAGGGTCTTCTCGCCAGGGTGTCCGGTGCCGGCAAGAGCGGATACTGCGGAGCGGGTGGAGCACCGGGGATCTCGATGAGCGCGAGCAATGGTCACTGGAGGTCGGTGCCCGCAGGTCCGTGGGCAACAAGTCCGGCCGGCCCGGTTCGGATCCGCGCTAATCTTGAAATATTTCCATTTTGCGGGTCCTTTCCTTGCTTATTCGGAATAATTCCCCGTGGCCGCTGTTGCCCGCGTGGCCCACGAAGCGGGTTGATGCACTCTTGTTTACCAAGTATCCGTGGATGAACCGGACGATCGGACATCACCGCAAGCACATCCGCGGCGTTTTCTGGTCCCACTCGGTGTCCGGTGACAACGAAAAACTGCGTGTTCCTCCGTAAGGTCTATATCGTTCCGGTGTTGGCGTTGGTATGGTGTCTGCCATTTCACAGCTCGGAGAGGAGTGGAATGAAAGGGCTCCGCATGAAACTCCGCCGGATCACGAAGATCACCGCAGCCGCCGTGGCCACCGCATTCGTCGCCGCCATCGCCACCCCCGGAACCGCCGCCGCAGCGGATTCCAAAGACGTTTGGCTCTTGGTGAACTATAACGGAGAGACCGGAACCCGTTCCTGGGTCGAGTTCAATGCCGACCCAGGAAACGGCGATCCCGGGGACGCGATCCGCGCATGCGACCGGATCAGGGACCGACACTCGGTGATCGCGGTCCTGCAGTGGAAGGTCAAGGGAAAATGGCGCCACCGGTCCATGGAAAAGCGGGAAAGCTCGGGCCCCGGATGCACATCTTGGAAAACCGGCAATATTCGCGAAGGCACCAAAGTCCGGCTCTCCGGATGTATCAAACCCTATGGGAATTGCCGGGAAAAGACCGGCTACGCTTGATGCTGCTCTTCGCTTGACCGAACCGTTCGCCTTTCCCTTCGGCGGGCGTTATCCCTAGTCGCACCGACCTGCCGCCGGGGCGGTCTCGGGGCCTGAGCCACCCTAGGCGGCTATGGCACAGGCGCAAGTGCTGCTCCAGGTCCGGGACCGCCGCCTCCCAGGCCAAGCGGGTGTAGCGGGCGATCTGCCCATCGGAGGGATTTACCGATCCTCCTCACCCCCCGTCTGCGCTTCGGGTTCGCGGCCGTTGCCGGTGAGCCCGGCCGCGGTCAGGGTGAGGTGGCGGCACAGCAGTTCGGCCGCGGTGCCGGCGTCGCGCGCCAGTGCCGCCTCCTCCAGTCGGCGGTGCTCGCCGGCGCCGTCGCGGTCGGGGTCGCGGTGCGCCGACCAGCGCCGCGCCAGTTCGCTGGCGGTCCACATCCGGTCGAACGTCTCCAGCAGGACGGGGTTGGCGCACCCCTCCAGCAGGGTGCGGTGGAAGACCCGGTGGGCTTCGGACCAGGCGCCGCTGTAGTGCTCGCCCTCCTCGGCGACGTAGGGCGGCGTGCGCGCCAGCCGGTGGTGGGCGGCGCGTACGCGCGACTCCCAGTCGATGTCGCCGCGCTCGATGGACATTCGCAGCATGGCCGGTTCGATGGTGCGGCGGGCTTCGGCGATCTCCTGCCAGCGGCGGTCGGAGAAGGCCGGGACGGCGAAGCCGCGGTTGGGCAGCCGGTCGGCAAGGCCTTCGCCGACCACCCGCAACAGCGCTTCGCGCATGACCGCCAGGCTCACGCCCTGTTCGTTGGCGAGGTCCTGGGGTTTGAGGGCGTCGCCGGGAGCGTAGTCCCCGCGCATGATCGCCTCGCGCAGGTGTGCATAGACCTGCTCGGAGCGCCCTTGCTTCTTCGGCGGGGGCGGGGTGTGGTCCGTGTGAATCATATCTCCAGTTTAGATGATCCGGTGAATAATCGATTATTAATGCTACAGTCGATTCTATGGCCGATGGGAGGGCCGCGGCCGCCGCTGCGCGGCACCGCGGGCCCGGCACCGGCCACCGCACCGCCATCCCGCAGTACGGCCGCAACGGCCGGAAAGGAACGCCGCAATGAGCGCCAACGACCCCTTCGCCCGCCTGCCCGAGGCGGCCCCGTTCACCGTCATCAGCACCACCATCACCGATGGCGCCGCGTTGTCATCGGAGCAGTTCTCCTCCGGTGTCCCCGGCGGCAAGGACGTCTCGCCGCACCTGTCGTGGAGCCGCGCCCCGGAAGGAACCCGCAGCTATGCCGTGACCGTCTACGACCCCGACGCCCCCACCGGGTCCGGGTTCTGGCACTGGGCGGTCGCCGACATCCCCGCCACCGTCACCGAGCTGCCCGAGGGCGCCGGCGACGACACCGGCTCGGGCCTGCCCGCGGGCGCCTTCCAGCTGCCCAACGACGCCCGCGCCCCCCGGTTCATCGGCGCCGCCCCGCCGGCGGGGCACGGCCCGCACCGCTACTTCATCGTGGTGCACGCCCTCGACACCGAGTCCATCGGTGTTGGCACCGACGCCACCCCGGCGGTCCTCGGCTTCACGATGGCCGGCCACATCCTCGGCCGCGCGGTCCTGACCGCCACCGCCGAAACCTTCGCCTGACGACGGTCCACCCAACGCGGTCGGTACCGCCGCCCTGTTCGTAGGGTCCGAGAACAGGGCGGCGGCGCATCACGACGCCGGCTCAGCTCCGCTCGCCGGGCCGCTGCCCCACCGCGGCTGCGCAGCGTCCGCCAGGGGGAGTGCTCCCGACCGCCGTGCCGATTGTCCTTCCTTGGAAATCATGAACCACCGCAATGGTGGCCCCGCCTGTCGGGGGCGAGCAGGGTGGAAAGTACGAAGCGTTCTCCGGTCCGGGCGCTGCAGAGACTGGCTTGCAGACGGGCGGCACGCACGCGGCGCCGCTACCGAGCCGGAGGCGGGAGGGAGCCATCATGGCGGGCGGTACAGGACACCCGGGCATGCTGACCACAGCCTTGGTACTGGGGATCGTCGGAGGCGCACTGGGCATCGTCGCGGCATTCGCAGTGCTGATCTTCGGCGGTATCGGCGCCGCATTCGAGGCTGCTGGCTACGGAGAACTCCTCGGGCTCGGCTTTGCAGCCGTGTTCATCGGCGTTGTCGGGATCGTCGGAGGAGCACTGGCACGGGGAGCGTCGAAGACGGCCGCCCTGCTGCTCCTGCTGTCGGGGCTTGCCGGGTTCATCGCCGTTTCGATGGCATGGCTGATCTCCGGGCCACTGCTGGTCGCCGGTGCGATCCTCGCCTGGTTCGGACGCGCGAAGAAGAGGCCGGCGGAGCCCGCGCCCGCCGACCCGAATCCGGTGATCCAGCGGTCCGATGGTGGTGTCCGCTCCTGAGCACGCCGGGCTTGGGCGGTGACGAGCCCGTGGGAGCACCCGGCCCGGCCGCGGGGGCTGGGCCGGTGGAACGACAGCCGCTCCTTGGCCACCGTGTCTGCTGGGTCTGGCCCGCTGAGCGCGGGCGGGGCGCTCAACCCCTGAGCGCCGCCGCGACCGCCGCCTCGGCGTGCAGCCGGGTGGTGGGGAAGACCGGGACCGGGCTGTCCTGCGGGCCGATCAGCAGCTCGATCTCGGTGCAGCCGAGGATCACGCCTTGGGCGCCGCCGGCGACAAGCCCGCCGATCACCTCGCGGTAGGCCGCGCGCGACTCCTCGCGGACGGTGCCCAGGCACAGCTCCTCGTAAATGACCCGGTGCACCAGGGCCCGCTCGCCGGGGCCGGGGACCAGCACCTCAAGACCGTGCTCGGCCAGCCTGCCCCGGTAGAAGTCCTGCTCCATCGTGAACGCGGTCCCCAGCAACCCGACCTTGCCCAGCCCTGCTGCCGCCACGGCCCGGGCGGTGGCATCGGCCAGATGCAGCAGGGGGACCGAGACCGCTGCGGCCACCGTGTCGGCGACCTTGTGCATGGTGTTGGTGCAGATCAGCACCAGATCCGCCCCCGCGGCCTCCACCGCCTGCGCCGCGTCGGCCAGGACCTCGCCCGCCCGCACCCAGTGCCCCTCGGCCTGCAACCGCTCGATCTCGGCGAAGTCGACCGAGTACAGCACGCACTTCGCCGAGTGCAGCCCGCCCAAGCGCTCCCGCGTCAGCTCGTTGATCAGCCGGTAGTACTCCGCGCTCGACTCCCAGCTCATGCCGCCGATCAGCCCGATTGTTCTCATCCGCCCACTTTTGCACAGGCGGCGCGCGCGGGGATCGTTGTGAAGGGCGGGCGGGCGGGTGGGCTGGGTGAATGGTGGGGTGTGGCCGCGGCCTGCGGGGGATCGGCCGGGCTGCGGAGCTGCAGACTACAGAGTCGTGTAGTCGGTGAGGCAGTCGAAGGAGAGGGAGGCGACCCCGAAGGCCGCCCACACGGTCAGGCCCAGCTCTTCGGCGGGGGTGTGGCCCCAGCCGTCGGACAGTGCGGCGACCAGGTGCAGGCCGCGCCGTCCCGAGATGTCGCCGGTCAGCGGCCGCAGCTCGGGCCAGCGGCGGTGCCCGGCCAGCCGGTCGGCGCGGGTGGGGCCCTCGTCGGTCACCGACACCACGGCCAGCCCCTTCGGCAGCGCACTGATGCTGACCGCGAGCGTGCCGCCGGGGTCGCCGCTGCGGGTGTGCCGGCAGGCGTTGCCGAACAGTTCGGCGACCACCAGTTCGGCGTCGTCGGCGACATCGGGGCGGACACGCAGCGCGGTGCGGACCAGCCGCCGCACCAGCGGGCATTGACCGGTCTCGCCGGGGAACTGCCGGCACTCCGAGACCCCGGCAGTGCCGGGGGCGGGGATGGGGTCGGCGGGCCTGGCGGTAGCGCCGGTGGTGGAGCCGGGAACAGGGCCGGCAGGGCCAGCGGGTTCGTAACGGGTCATGGTCAAGCCGCCTTCCTGAGGAACGGGCGCCGATGCCGCCGGTGGGCGATCGGGTTGCGCTGATGCGCCCCGGTGGGCGGGGGAACGGGCAGCGGTGCCGACACCGGCACCCCAGCGGAGGTGGAGGCCCCCGCCACCACCCCCGCCAGGTGCGCGGCAACGGCCTCCACCTGCGCAGAGTCGGCCCAGCCCCTGCGCCCCCAGACGAACCCCCACCCGCCGTGGGCGTCCTGCACCAGCACCACGGCGATGGTGCGGCCCCGGTGGCCGACGTAGAGCACGGGGTGGGAGGTGCGACCAAGCGCGAGCACGGCCGTGCCACCGAAAGAACGGACAGCGGCGGCGAGCCGGGTGAGGTGGTGGAAGCGGGTATCGCTGTGGGTGGGTGGTCGGATGCGGTGTGTGGTCTTAGCGGACATGAGGAAACCTCCTGCGCGGGTTGCCTGCACGTGCGATCATCGACTTCAATCGACTACCGACAGTAATATATGACTCAAGTCATGTCGTCAAGGTTGCAAGTGACTTAGTCAAAAACACAAGGGGTGACTAGACTGCCACGCATGCAACCCACGTACAGCCCGAGTGTTCGCCGTCGCCGGCTGCGAACACAGCTCTTGCGGTACCGGGAGCGGGCGGGCTTGACGACCGCCCAGGTAGCCAAGGAGCTGAGCTGGCCGCAGATCAAGGTTTCCCGTATCGAGAACGGCTCGAAGAAGTCGGTGAGTCCTGCGGAGCTGGATGCCTTGCTGGACTTCTACAAGGAAGACAACGCGGAGGCCCGGGCGTCGCTCCATGAGTGTGCACGGTTGGCCAAAGAACGCGGCTGGTGGAACCGGTACCGCAGCGTCATGTCCACGGCCCTGCCTGACTTCGAGAACGAAGCTTCGGTGATCAGGACATACGAATGTCAAGTGGTACCGGGGCTGCTTCAAACCCCCGACTATGCGGAGGCGGTCTTCCGCGCTGATCTCGTGCGCAGCGATGCGGAGATCAGGGAGAGGCTCTCCGCCCGGCTCAAACGACAAGAGATCCTTAGCCGGGTCGATCCGCCGATGTACTGGGCGATCATCGACGAGGCGGCGCTACGGCGCACCGTCGGTTCGCCCGAGGTCCTGAGCCAGCAATTACGGCACCTCACCCACATGGCCGCTCGGCACAACATCAATATTTACGTTCTGCCGTTCTCCGCAGGGGCGCACCCATCGACCATGGGCAGCTTCGTCATCCTCGATTTCCCTGATCCGCTGGACTCCAGCATCGGGTATGTGGAGACGTCGGTCTCCAGTTTGTACGTTGAGGAAGGTCGTGATCTCACTGAACTGAACTCCCTCTTTGGTGGTGCTCAGGGTGCTGCTCTGAGCCCGGCACGCTCACTTCAATTCATCAACGACGTCATCGAGTCCATGGAGAGTGAACCAAGTGTCTGATCAGCGAGTATGGCGAAAGGCCAGCTACAGCGGCGCCAACACCAACTGCGTCGAAGTCGCCGACCTCCCCGGCGCCGCCGCGATGCGCGACTCCAAGCACCCCGACGCCGCCCACCTCGTCTTCCCCCCGGCCGAATGGGCCGCATTCCTGCGCAGCGTGGGTGAGGCACGGCTCTAGCCGAAGGGTGAACGGCCCGGAGTGTCCGGCTGTGCCACCGCAAAACCGCAGCGCAAAAACCGGAGGTACCGCCGCGGGAGAGCGGGCTACAGTCGCCGCATGTACGAGCATGCAGACCACTTCGGGCCGGATATCGCCGCCTCCTACGACGACTCCAGCGGCGAGATGTTCGACCGCGACAACATTGAGGCGACCGCCGATGTCCTGGCGCGGTTGGCCGATGGGGGAGCCGCGCTGGAGTTGGGTATCGGAACCGGCCGCATCGCACTTCCCCTCGCCCGCCGCGGCGTCGATGTCCACGGCATCGACCTGTCCACCGCAATGGTGGAGCGGCTGCGCGCCAAACCCGGCGCCGATGCGGTCGGGGTCACCATCGGCGACTTCGCCACGACCCGCGTACCCGGCGAATACGCGCTGGTGTACCTGGTGTTCAACACGATCGGCAACGTCACCAGCCAAGATGCGCAGGTCGACTGTTTCCGCAACGCCGCCGCCCACCTGCGCCCCGGTGGGCGGTTCGTCATCGAGGTGGGGGTGCCCGAGCTGCGCCGCCTGCCGCCGGGCCAGAACATCGTGCACTTCCACACCGGCCCCGCGGAGTGGGCCTTCGACATCTACGACACCGCCACCCAGGCGATGAGCTCGAACTACGTCGAAGTCACCGGCGACGGACGCGGCAGCTACCGCTCGATCCCCTTCCGCTACGTCTGGCCGGCCGAGCTGGACCTGATGGCCCGCATCGCCGGCCTGCAGTTGGCCGAGCGCTGGTCGGGCTGGGCCGGCGAACCCTTCACCCACGAGAGCACCCGCCACGTCTCGGTCTGGCGGAAACCCGCCGACTGAAGCGGCGAACATGCAGAAATGCCCGTCTCAGCGGTGAAAGCCCGGCATTTCTGCATGATCATCGGCGCGCCGGGCGGCTCAGCTGCGCAGGAACCCGGCGAGCCGCTCGCCCTGGCCCAGGATCGCGTGGCCGGTTCCGGTGAGCACGTCCACCTGCGCGTGGGGCAGGCACCGGCGCACGCGTTGGGCGGTGCCGCGGGAGTCGAACATGGCGTCGCGGTCGCCCACGACCACCAGCACGGGCATGGTCAGGCGCTCCAGCACCTGGTCGGAGAACACGGGCAGGCGTTCGGTGCGCGGCTTGAAGTGGCCGAAGGTCTCGACCACGGCGTCCAGCACGGCGGCGTGTTCGGGCCCGTTCAGGCCGGTGAGCGCCCGGGCCGACCGGCGCAGGCCCCAGCGTCCGAACCGGCTCAGTACCAGCGCGCTGAGTACGCGCCCCGTGGTCTGGCGCCCGATGCCGCCCGGGCACAGCAGCCCCAGGCGCTCCACGCGTTCGGGGCGCGAGGTGGCGTAGTCCAGCGCCACCCAGCCGCCGAGGGAGGTGCCGATCACCGCTGTGCTGGTGATGCCGAGCTGTTCGAGTACCTCGTCCAGCCACGCGGCCAGCGCGCCGGAGTCCAAAGGCGGGCGCGCGGGCGCGCTCAGCCCCGGTTCGCCGATGATGTCGAGGGCGTAGACGCGCCGGTCGCGGGCGAGAACGGCGGCGTCCTCGCGCCACATGGTCGTGTTGGCGCCGGAGCCGTGCAGCAGCACGACCGGCGGCGCGTCGGCGGGGCCGCAGGCCACGGCGAAGGTCTGCCCCTGGGAGGTGGGCAGGTGCAGGTGCTCGACGGGAACGGGCCAGGCCTGCAGGTCGCGCTCGTAGCGTTCGCGGAGGTCGCGTTCTGCGGCGGGGGACCGGTAGATCGTGCTCACGGGGCGAGGATCCCTTCGATGTAGTCGAGCAGCCGAGCGGTGTCGGCGGTGCCGCCCAGGACGATGACCTTCATCCGGGACCGGTCGGGGTCGTAGACGGTCTGCACCCGCAGCGGCCGGCCGCCCTGGCGGTCGTGGGTGGCGCTGCTGGTCAGGATGGTGGTGAGCCGGTGGGCGGTGTCGGCGTCGACGGCCTCGATCTCGACGATGCTCGACACCTCGGTGTGGCGCTGCCGGGGTGCCGGGTCGGGGGCGGCGGTTGCCGATGACCGGGTGAAGTCCTCCAGGTCGGCGTGGGAGATCCGGTACTGCTTGCCGATGCGCACGGCGTTGAGCCGCCCGTCGCGGACGTAGTTGCGGATGGTGCGCACGTGCAGGCCGAGTCGTTCGGCGACCTGTTCAACGGAGTAAAAGCGTTCGGTCACGAAACTACTCTATCGTTCCGTATGCATCGGACAAAACGGTGCTTGCCGGAAAATACGGAGTCTCGGGGATAGTTTTCGGTCCGCGGTGGGCGCGGCCCCTCCGGAACCGGGCGCCGGCTGTGCGGGCAACGGGCGGTCCGCGGGGGCCGCTGCCCCGCGCGAAATGCGATTGAGGCGAGACGATGCGCCTTGTTACGGTGGCGCCCATGGCTTTCCTCTTCTTCGTCTGAGTCCGGGCACGGCCCCTGCCGCCGTTTCTGCTGCCCGTCGACCTTTCGTATGCCCAGGGAAAGTTCCATGCGCGATCGCGCCCATAGCGCTCTGCCCTCAGCCGTGCCCGCTGCGGCGCAGCTGTCCGTCAAGTCCGTCACCAAGTCCTATGGCACCCGGACCGTCCTCGACCAGGTCTCCTGCACCGTCCGGCCGGGCGAGAAGGCGGCCGTCATCGGTGAGAACGGTTCCGGCAAGTCCACCTTGCTGCGGCTGCTCGCCGCGGAGGAGCTGCCGGACACCGGGGAGATCACCGTCCGCTTCCCGGGCGGCACCGGCCACCTCGCCCAGAAGCTCGACCTCGATGCGGACTGCACCGTGCAGGACGCCGTCGACCTCGCCCTGACCGAACTGCGCGATATGGAGCGACGGCTCCGCGCGGCGGAGCAGACCCTCGCGGACGCGTCGCACGAGGAGCTCTCCTCCTACGGCGCACTGCTGATCGCCTACGAGGAACGCGGCGGATACGAGGCCGACGCCCGTGTGGATGCCGCCATGCACGGGCTCGGGCTCGCCGGGATCACCCGGCAGCGCCCGCTCGGCTCACTGTCCGGCGGCGAGCAGGCGCGCCTCGCGCTGGCCTGCGTCCTGGCCGCCGCCCCTGAGCTGCTGCTCCTGGACGAGCCGACGAACCACCTCGACGCGGCAGCCGTGGGCTGGCTGGAGGAGCACCTGCGCGCGCACCGCGGCACCATCGTGGCGGTCACCCACGACCGCGGCTTCCTGGAGCGCATCGCCACCACGGTCCTCGAAGTCGACCGGGACGAGCGCACCGTGCGCCGGTACGGCGACGGCTGGGCCGGCTACCGCGCCGCAAAGGCCGCCGCCCGGCGCGGAGCCGAGCAGCGGTACGCGGACTGGGTTGAGGAGGTGGCCCGCACCGAGGAGCTGCTGGAGGCCGCGGGCAGGCGGCTGGCCGCCACCGGCCGCGACCCGAAGCAGGGCTTCGGCAAGCACCGCCGCTCCAGCGAGGCCAAGCTCGGCGGGCAGGTGCGCTCGGTGCGCGAGCGCCTGGACCGGCTGCGGCGCAACCCGGTGGCCAAGCCGCCGGAGCCGCTGCGGTTCACGACGGCGCTGCCGTCGGCGGCCGGCGGCCCGGTCCAGGGCACGCTAGCCGAGCTCGACAACGTACGGGTCGGGCAACGGCTGCGCCTGGACGGGCTCCTGGCGATCGAGCCCGGTGGGCGCCTCCTTGTCGCGGGCGGGAACGGCGCGGGCAAGACGACGCTGCTCCGCGTCCTCGCGGGCGATCTGCAGCCGGACGCGGGCACGGCGCGCCGCCCCGCCCGGATCGGCTACCTCGCCCAGGAACCGCCCGCGCCCGCCACGCGGCTGCCGCTGCTCGCCGCGTTCGCCGCCGGGCGGCCCGGGCTGCCGGACGAGTACGCCGAACAGCTCCTGTCCCTTGGCTTGTTCCGCGAACAAGACCTGCACGTCCCGGTCGCCGCCCTGTCCGTGGGGCAGCAGCGGCGGCTGCAGATCGCGACCCTGGTGACCCGGCCCGCGGACATGCTCGTCCTCGATGAACCGACCAACCACATCGCCCCCGACCTGGTCGAGGACCTGCAGGCGGCGCTGGCGGTGTACCCGGGGGCGGTGGTCGCGGTCTCGCACGATCGCGGTTTCCGTGCGCGCTTCGAAGCCGAGCGGCTGGAACTGCACGCCGGCTACAGGCGCTGATCCGGTGCGGCCCGCCCTGGTCCTGAACCGCGTTGCATCCAGCAATCCACTGAAACAAGGGATCTTATCCATGACCACGTTCCTGACACCGCAACAGCGCACGGCCCGCACCGCCGCCGCCGTCGAGGCGGCCGTCGCGGCCGGGCGGGGGCTCGGCCTGAACGCCGCCGAGCCCGCGGTGCTCCACGACCTCTTCTCGGTCGTCGTCCACCTGGCCCCCTCGCCGGTGGTGGCCCGGATTCCCACCGTCCTGCCCCGCCCGGACGACCTGGCCGCCATCGCGCGCCGCCAGCAGGACGAGCTTGATGTCACGCGGTGGCTGGCCGGACAGGGAATCGCCGTGATCGCGCCCAGCCCGCTCGTGCCGCGCGAACCCGTGCAGTGCGGCGGGTTCTCGATGACATTCTGGCCGTTCGTCGAGGAGGACCGGGACGGCGAACCCGACTACGTCGCCAACGCCGAGAGCGTCGCCGACCTGCATGCGGCACTGCGCGCCTACCCGGGCCGCCTGGAGTTCCTGTCAGCGGCCGACCCGGGGTTCATCGCGGACGGCCTCGCCCGGCTCGACCGGAATCCCGACCTGATCGGCGCGGCCGAGCTCGACCGCGCCCGCCGCCAATGGCAGCTCCTCGAACCCCTCGTACGCTCACGCAGCGCTTTCGAGGCCCGGTTCCCCGGAGTCGGCCTCCAGCCCATCCACGGCGACTCCCCGCCCGCGAACATCTTCCGCGCAGTGGACGGCGACCTCTACAGCGACTTCGAACTGGTCACCCTGGGGCCCGTCGAGTGGGACCTGGCCGCGCTGGGACCCGAGCACGAAGCCGCCTACAACCGCGGCGCGCGGCGAAACGGTACGAGGCCGCTGGACGAAGAGGTCCTCGGCTTCGTCAACGCCCTGGGCATGCTGCGGGTCATCGCCACCCTCACCCTGGTCCCGCAGCTTCCCGAACTGATGGAGTACCTCAAGCCCGCGGTCGACCATTGGCAGACGACGCCCTTCGCCGCCGGCTGAGCCAAAGATTTTGAGCCTGTCGTTGGGGGCGAGGGGGGCCGTACAGGCGGCGCAGGACCCCGCACGGATGTTCCGCCGGCCGCGGTTTGCCGCATTCCGATGTAACAGCTAACGTTACGACTAGAGCCGAGGAGCGAGGGAGGGGGCGCCCGGCGTGAGCGCCAACAGCAGACTGACCATCGCCGCGCACGCCCTGACGTGGATCGGGCTGTATCAGCGGCGCGGCAACAAGGTCGCCACCTCCGAGCAGATCGCGGGGAGCGTCAGCACCAACCCGGTGGTGATCCGCCGCCTGCTGGCCGAGTTGCGCAAGGCGGGGCTGGCCGATTCGCAGCGGGGGGCGGGGGCGGGCTGGATGCTCGCACGGGACCTGGCGGCGATCACGCTGCTCGACGTGTACGAGGCGATCGAGCCGGGGCCGGTCTTCGCCCTGCACCGCGCGGAACCCAATCCCGAGTGCGTCGTGGGCAACGGCATCGGGCCGGCGCTGGCCACCGTGTACGACGAGGTGGAGACCGCCCTGTGCAGGGAGCTGGCCAAGACCACGCTGGAGGACGTACTGCAAGACATCTTGCAGGCCGCCTGACCTCGGACCCCTGACTTCCCTTGACCGAGGGAGGTCATATGCATACCCATAAATGTAACCAAAATGGTTACTTCAAGGAACCGGAGTATCCCATGGGACAGCTTGACGGCAAGACCGCCCTCGTCACCGGCGCCTCCAGCGGCATCGGCCTGGCCATCGCCCGCCGTTTCGCCGCCGAAGGCGCGACCGTCTACCTCACCGGCCGCCGCAAGGCCGAGCTGGACGCCGCCGCCGCGCAGGTCGGCGGCATCGCCGTCCAGGGCGATGCCGCCGACCTCGGCGACCTCGACCGGCTCTTCGCCCAGATCGCCGACCGCAGCGCCGGCCTGGACATCGTGGTGGCCAACCACGGAGTCGGCGAGTACAGCCCGCTCGGCACGATCACCGAAGAGGAGTACGACCGCACCACCTCGATCAACCTCAAGGGCACGGTCTTCACCGTCCAGAAGGCGCTGCCGCTGCTGACGGACGGCGCCTCGGTGCTGCTGCTCTCCTCCAGCACGGCCCTGCGGGCGGCCCCCGGCCTGGGCGTCTACGCCGCCACCAAGGCCGCGATCCGCAGCCTCGCCCGCACCTGGGCAGCCGAGCTGGCCGACCGCGGAATCCGCGTCAACACCCTCACCCCCGGCGATGTCACGACCCCGGGCGGGGACGAACTCCGCGCCGCCTTGCCGCAGGACGACCGCTCCACCGCGGCCGAGCCCGCCCCGCTGACCCCGCTCGGCCGGATCGGCCGTCCCGACGAGGTCGCCGCCACCGCCCTCTACCTGGCCGGCGACCAGAGCACGTTCACCACCGGCGCGGAACTGCTCGTCGACGGCGGCGCCACCCAGCTGTAGGGCCTGCACCGGCGGCGCCCGCCAGGCGCGCCGTCGCAGGACTCGCGCTTGGCGGGCTCGATGCCGCGCCGCGCGGGCTTCCGCGGCCCGTTTCCCCCGCCGGACCGGCAGGGGAAACGGGCGATGCTCTGCGCCGCACCGCCCGACTAGGCTTGGGGGCCGGTGAAGGGCGGCGCCATGGTTCGACACGTGTTCCGGCCCGGCGGCAGGGCTTCCGCCGAGTTCCTCGACCGCACGCGGAAGTTCTCGGTGTGCCTCACGGCGCTGCTGTGCATGTGGCTTTTCGGCAACCTCTACGAGTCCGCCGTCTGGAACCTCGGCCTCATCGCCGATCCCCGGCCCGGAACGGTCGCCGGGGCCCTCGCCCCCGGCAGCCCCGTCTACTACTACCTGCCGTGGACCCCGCTGAGTGCCGTCTTGGCGGTCGCGCTGCGCGTGCGCTTCGGCGCGATCGCTCCCGCGCACATCCGGCGCGGCTGGAACGCGGCCATCGGCCTCGTCGTGTGCGCGATGCTCATGAAGGTCTTCCTCATCACCCAGGTCAACCCCGTTTTCCGGGAGCCCGATACGCCCGTCCGCGCCGTCCGCGACCAGGCGGTGCTCTGGGGCGTCGTCAACGCGGCGGTCATCGCCGCGCTGGCGTCCGCCATCGTCCTGATCACCGCCGGGCGCCGTCCCGGCGGGTGACCTGCGGTCCCGGTTGCCTACCCGGCGGCCGGTCCCGCTGTCAGCGCCGCCGCAAACGCCTCCACCGGCTGCTCGCCCGCCAGACTGGTGCCGTCGGCGAAGCGGAAAGCGGGCACGGAGGTATCGGTGAACCCCAGGCCGCGGACCCGTTCCAGTTCGGTGCGGAGTTCGGCGGCGCCGCCCGCGCCGAACCGGACGCCCGTCTCGGCGGCCAGGCGCACCAGGACGCCGGAGTCGGCGACGTTGGTGCCGTCGGTGAAGTAGGCGCGGAACAGCCGCTCGGCCATGGCCTCGCCCCGGCCCTGCTCCGCGGCCTGGGCGATCAGCCGGTGGGCATCGAAGGTGTTGGTCGAAACCACCCGGTTGAAATCCACCTCCAAACCGTCGGCGGCCCCGAAACCGGTTGTGGCCACGACCTCGCGGGCGGCGGCCGCGCCGCGGGCGCGGCGGTGCGTCTCATACAGGGGCTCCCCGGCGGGGGCGGCGCCGGGCCGGAACCGGTACGGCAGGAAGACCGTTTCGACGCTGCCGCCGCCGGCGCGCACCTGCTCGGCCGCGCGCCGGTAGCGGGTGAACACCAGGTAGGACAGCACGCACGCCACGTCCAGCACCGCTTCGACCCGCTGCGCGGGGCGCCCGCCGCCGGTGGCGGCGATGCCGCTGCGCTCCCCGCTCACCACGGCATCGGCCCATCGGCCGCGAAGAACCCGCCCGTGGGTCCTCCGGTCCCGGCCACGGCCATGCGCACGATGATCTCCGCGCCCTCCTCGACGGGCTGCGGCCCGGTGTGCTGGTTGAAGTCGGTTGCGGTGTGCCCGGGGTCGACCGCGTTGATGCGCATGCGCGGGTAGGCGTGGGCGTACTGCACGGTGGCCATGTTCAGCGCCGCCTTCGACGAGCCGTAGGCCGGCGCCGGAATCCAGGTCGGCACGCGCGCGGCCCGCAGTTCGGGGTCGGTCGCCAGCGCAATGGACCCCAGCCCGCTGCTGACGTTGACGACGACGGGCGCGGCGCTGTTGTCCAGCAGCGGCGCAAAGGCGTGGATCATCCGCACGGCGCCGAAGACGTTGGTGTCGTAGGTGGCCTGCATGTCCGCGGCGGTGATATCGGCGGCGCCGAGCCGCGGTCCGATGATCCCGGCGTTGTTGATGAGCACATCAAGGCGGCCCGTTTCGCGCGCCACCTGCTCGGCGGCGGCGCGCACCGAGGTGTCGTCGGTGACATCGACCAGCAGCGGGCGCGCGCCCACCTTCTCCGCCGCCGCGCGGGCGCGGTCCGGGGCGCGCCCGCCCAGCAGCACGTCGTGGCCTGATTCGGCCAGGCGCCGTGCGGTCTCCAATCCCAGGCCGCGGGTGCCTCCGGTGATGAGGGTTGTCGTTGTTGCCGTTGCCGTGTCCATGCCTTCCAGCGTCGGTACCGGCCGCCTGCGCAGCCAGTAGCCGCTTTTTCCTGGGAAAGGCGGTACCAGGGTGCGGCCCGGGCTGCGGCGCGTCGCCCTCACCCGCCCGCCCGGACCGCGCTGGTGCCCGCGTGTTGCCGGTGGCCTTCTGCCTGCGGCCGCTCGCGGAGCCGGTAGCGGTACTCGCCCGGGGGCATGCCCCGTGCACGCCGGAAGGCGCGGCTGAACGCGTGCGGCGAGGCGTAGCCGACCGCGCCCGAGATCGACTCGACCGGCTCGTCGGTGTCGCGGAGCCGGACCGAGGCCAGGTCCATGCGCCACTGCGCCACATAGGCGCCCGGCGTCTGGCCGAGGGCGGACCGGAAGCGCCTGGACAGCGTCGTCCGGGAGACCGCCGTTGCGGCCGCCAGGGACGCGGTGGTCCAGAGGCGCTCCGGCCGGTCGTGGACGCACATCAGGGCGTCGCGCACGACCGGATCGCGCATCGCGCCCAGCCATGAGCCGGTCCGCTCCTCGGGGTGGCGGGCCAGCCAGACGCGGATGAACTGGATGAGCAGCAGGTCGACGATGCTGTTGACGGCGGCGGTGGTGCCGATCTGCGGCCGCGCGAGCTCCGCCGTGAGCAGCTCGACGGTCTTGCCGAGCTGCGTGTTCTCCCGGCCGGTGACGTGCATGGGCCGGGTGAGGGAGGTGAGCACCGGCGTCGTCACCTCCGGGTCCTGCTCATAGTGCAGGACGAGCACTTCGGTCTGCGCCGGTGCCGAGCCCAGCTGCATGGCGCTGCCGTCGGCGAGGGCTTGTTCCGTCGCCGTGCGGTCGCAGGGGATCATCGCCGTACCGGATGCGCCGGCTATCCCGTGGGCGGTGTCCGGCGGCAGCAGGACGGCCTCTCCTGCCTGCACCTCCAGGGGTGTGGCGCCGGGGACGTGCAGCCACATCGTGCCGCGCGAGACCACGTGCAGTGCCGCCCCCGGATAGTGGCCCAGCCACAGGCCCCAGGTGCCGCCGGCCTTCAGCGCCACCCCGAGCGCGCCCCGCGCACCCGATACGCGCAAGGCCTCCGCGAGTACGTCCATCGTTGCCTTCCCATCGGTGGTGCTCAGGCCACGTCCAGCACGATCTTGCCGCGGACCTGCCGCGCGAACAGTGCCTGGACGGCGTCGTGTACGTCCTGCCAGTCGCCGCGCATTCCGACCGGTGACGAGAGCCTGCCTGCGGCCATGAGGCCCAGCAGGTCCGTCAGTTCCCCGCTGGTCGGCGCCATGTCGCCGTAGGTGGCGATGCTGCGGGGTTCGCCGAATCCGAACAGGGCCTCGGCCGGGAACGTGGTCTCCTGCCCCGAGGAGTAGCCGACCAGGTGGATGGTGCCGCCCTCGGCGAGGCGGTCCCACGCCTGGGCCACCAGCGGCCCGCCGACCGTGTCCAGGACGACGTCGAACCGGTCGCCGGACTCGGCGAGGTCGGTCAGGACCGGATCTGCGCCGAGGTCGCGGAGTCCGGCGGCCCGCTCCGGCGAACCCACGAGTGCCGTCACCCGGGCGCCCGCCAGTGCCGCCAACTGGACGGCGAAGTGCCCCACGCCCCCGCTGGCGCCGGTGATCAGGACGTTGCGCGCCAGCAGCGAACGTTTGCGCAGCACCCGCAGCGCGGTGACTCCGGCGATCCCCAGCGCGGCGCCATCGGCCGGATCCACGCCCTCGGGGACGGTGCCGAGCGAGGCGGGGCTGACCGCCATCCGCTCCGCCCACGCGTGGGGGGACATCCCCACCACAACACGCGTGCCTTCGGGCGGCCCCGAGCCGTCGGCTGCGGCGCGCACCACGACACCGGCCGCGTCGTGGCCGTGCACAGCGCCGACCGGCCACTGGTGGACGTAATTCAGCTCTCCGAAGTTGAGAGCGATGTGGTGTATCTCGACCAGCGCCTCGCCGCTGGAGGGCACGGGCTCATCGACATCGGCGAACCGGACGGGGCCGGACTCGCCGTGATCGACCACAAGGGCGCGCATAGGTGTTTCCTTCTCTAATGGAATGGATGCGCCTGGACACTCGGCGCGGAGGAGCGGGGGTGCGCGCGAATGCCGCGCTGCCGCCTCTTAGAACCCTACGCAGCACCAGCTCAGCGACCAGTCCCGTAAGACTCGAACAGTTGACCATCTGTAGCAGTGCGGCCCGCGCGCGGTGTCTGCCCGGTTTGCCGGCAACCAGCCCTACGGTGGAGCAATGAGCGAGAACGTCCGCGCAGGGGCGGCCGGGCCGGGCCCCGGCCGGCTGGGGGCCGCGCTGCGCCGGTGGCGCGACCGGGTCGCGCCCGGCGAGGTGGGGCTGCCCGCGGGGCGGCGCCGGCGTGCCGGGGGGCTGCGGCGCGAGGAGCTCGCGCAGTTGGCGGGCATGTCGGCCGACTACATCGTCCGGCTGGAGCAGGGCCGGGCGACCTCCCCTTCGCCGCAGATCCTCACTGCGCTGGCGCGGGCGCTGCGCTTGTCCGCAGAGGAGCGCGGCCACTTGTTCCACCTGGCCGGGCGGTTCGACCCGGGCGCGGAACGGGCCCCGGACCGGCCGGCACCGGGCGTGGCGCGCCTCCTCGACCGGATGGCCGACAGCCCGGTCGGCGTCTACGACGCGGCCTGGAGCCTGGTCGCCTGGAACCGGCCGTTCGCGGCGCTGATGGGCGATCCCTCCGGGCTCACCGGGCTCGAACGCAACGTGGTGTGGCGCCATTTCACCGGGCGGGCCACCCGCGTGCGCCACACCGGGGACCAGCGGGTGCGCTTCGAGGCGGCGGTGGTCGCCGACCTGCGCGGGGCCGCGGCCCGCTACCCGCGCGACGAGCGCCTGCAGTCGCTGGCGGCCGACCTGTACAAGGCCAGCCCGCGCTTTGCCGCGCTGTGGGACTCGGGCGAGGTGGGCGAGCACCCCAGCAGCTCCAAGGTCGTGCACCACCCCGATGCCGGACCGGTGGAGCTGGACTGCGACGTGCTGGCGGCGCCCAGCGGCGGCCAGCACATCGTCGTCTACACCGCCGAACCCGGCACTGAGGCGGCCCGGCGGCTGCGACTGCTCGGCGTGGCCGCCCCCGACTCCGGCACCGGTTCCGGTCCCGAGCCGGTGCCGTGGCCGCCGGGCGCGGACGACCCGCCCCAGCAGTGACAGCGGGGGCGGGGGGCTGCCGGGCGGCGCCCGCCCGCCCATCGGTGCGCCGCTTGGCGGGCGCGGTTTCGGCCGGGTCGGCGGACCGGACCGGCCGAAACCGTTGTCACAGGCTCAGCACCAGATCGCGGACCGCTGCCGGCTGGGACAGGAACGGGTGGTGGCCGGCGTCGAGTTCGACGACGTTGCCGGCCCGGCGGGCGAACTCGCGCTGCAGCCGCTCCGGGGTGCCCTGGTCCCGCGTGCAAACGAGGTACGTCGAGGGGACCTGCCGCCATGCGGCCGCCCCGACCTGCTGGCCGGTCACCTGCACGCTCTGCCGGGCGAGGTGGTCCGCCGCCTGCTCCTGGACCTCGGTGTCGCAGTCCTGCAGGAACGTGTCCACGAGCATTTCGGGGCGGACCCCGAACGTGCCGGAGTCGGGGTCGATGTCGAGGAACGGGGCCGGGCCGCCGTCGCTGAACTCCGACAGGCTCTGGCCGGTCTCGGGCAGGTAGCTGGAGATAAGCAGCAGGTGGCGCAGCGATGCGATTCCCGCGCAGGCTTCGGCGGCGACGATGCCGCCGTAACTGTGGGCGGCCACAACGGTCGGCTCATCGCCGTCCTGCAGCACCCGGCGCACCGCGGCGACATCCTCGGCCAGCCCTGGACCGTCGGCGCCACCGGGCAGGTCGCCCTCGCCGCAGCTCGGCAGCGCCGCGGCCTCGCTCGCCACCCCGCGCTCCTGCAGCAGTTCGGCGGTGCGGTGCCACCACCACGACCCGTCCCGCACGCACGCCCCATGCACGAACACGACCCTCATCGTTACCTCCACGTCTTCATCGACCGTCCTGCCACATTAGACGTAATGCTTATTACGTGAAAAAGTGGGGTCGTGGGCAGACGACCGCAACCGCACATCAAGGACCGGCTACTGGATGCCTGCGCCGATCACGCCCTCGCGCACGGCCTTCCCGACCGGCTTGAGCCGCTGGCCACCGCCGCCGGCACCTCGGCGCGCATGCTCATTTACCACTTCGGCACCCGCGACGCCCTGCTGCGGGCGGTCCTCGGGCGCGCGCGCCAACGCCAACTCGACATGTTCGGCGAACTCCTGCGGGCGCAGCCCGGCGAGCTCTACACAGCCACCCTGGACCGCGCCTGGACCGCTATCACCGGCCCGGAAGGGCAGCCGTACCTGCAGATGTTCGGCCGGCTGCGCGAGAGTGCCGAACAGCGGTTGTGGCCCGACTTCCGGCGCACCGCGACGACCGACTGGCTCGGGCCGCTGGAGGAGGGCCTGGGCAGCATCGGCCGACCGGACCTTGCGACACTCGTTCTCGCCGTCATCCGCGGTCTGCTGATGGACCTCGACGCCACCGGAGACACCGCCCGCACCGACCGCGCCTTCCGCGACTTCCTCGGTTCCGTCGAGCACCTGTCCAGCGCCTGACTCATGGCCCTCACGCGGCTGTGGCGGCCTGGCAGCGGGTGACGTCGTGGTCGGCCATCTTCCCGGTCACCCGGGTGTCCTTAGCCGCCGTTTCGCTCCGGTCGGCTGCCCGGGGTTACCGGCCGCCGGTGGCCGCCGCGGGCTCGGTGGCCGCGAACGGGCCGCCGGGGCCGAAGACCAGGTCGGCGAAGCGTTCGCCGATGCGGCGGTGCCCGGCCGGGTCGGGGTGGAGCCGGTCGGGCATCGGCAGTTCGGCTGCGTCGGCCTCGCCGTAGAGTTCGCGGCCGTCGAGGTAGTGCAGGTGCGGGTCCTCGGCGGAGCGCTGCTGCACGATGCGGGCGAGTTCGGCGCGGATGGCGTTGAGGGTCAGCCGCCCATCGGCGTTGCCGGCCGGGGTGCCGGCGGCTTGGAACCGGATCCGGCCCTGGCTGGTCCCGGTGAGGTCGGGGACGGTGGGTCCGGGGGTGTCCTCGTGGATGGGGCACAGGATGGGCGAGACGACCAGCAGTTCGGTGGTGGGGTGGCCGCCTTCGCGGATGGTGTCGAGGAAGCCGTGCACGGCCGGGGTAAAGGCGCGCATCCGCATCACGTCGGCGTTGACCAGGTTGATGCCGATCTTGATACTGATCAGGTCGGCGGGGGTGTCGCGGATGGTGCGGGCGGTGAACGCGTCGAGCAGGGCGCTGCCGCCCAGGCCGAAGTTGATCAGCTCCGCGCCGCCGCGGTAGGCGGCCACCGCCGGCCAGGTCGTGGTGGGGCTTGCGGCGTCGGATCCGTGGCTGATCGAGCTGCCGTGGTGCAGCCAAACCCGGCCGCGCGGCTGCGGCACCGCTTCGACGGGGGCGTCGGAGCGCAGCGCGACAAGCTCGGCGATCTCGTTGTGGGGCAGCCAGATCTCGACGTCCTTCATCGCTCCGCCCAGGCCGGTGAACGCGGCGGTGGCGACCGGGCCGGTCCGGGTCCGGGTGGCTCCGGTGGCCATGTCCACGGTCCGCACGTTGCCGCCGTCGACGGTTGTCGCGCCGGCGGGGCGGCCGTCGACGAACAGGTCGTAGACGCCGTCGGGGCGGTCGGGCGCGTCGTCGTAGACGAGCTTGGTGCGCAGCACGTCCAGCTTCAGGGCCGTGGCTCGGGTGCGCACCACCAGCCGCACACCGGAGGGTTGGGCCGCGGCCGTGGTCAGGGCCGTATCGGTGGACAGTGCACGGGCGCGGGCGGGCAGCCGGTGCGGCAGTATCCCGTTCTCGGTGTGCTCCAGGTCGATGGCACCGCGCAGGAGGCCGGCGGTGATGGGCGTGGTGATCCAGCCGGCCTGCGCACAGGCGGCGGGTTCGGCGGGGCCGGGGGAGGAGACAGGACGTTCGGTCATGGGTTCATCATCCCAATCCACTTCGCCCTCGCGTGGGCTGGTGCCCGCCTCCTCGTCGACGCCCGGGCAGACCGAAGAGGAAGCGACAGCAGAAGTGTGCGGACACGCTCTCCGAGGCGCTGCGCGCGCAGCTGGACGGTTCGGGTGTCGGCGTCGTCGAAATCGCCGGCCGTCGCCACGGGGGTCAGGAGAAGGTGAACCCGAACGCGCTGCCGGTCGGCGACTACCTGACCGAGGCCATGGACCTGCTCGCCCAGGAGCCCACTCCGCACGAGGTCCTGGTCGAGAAGGTCCGCATGCACCGCTGGGCCGAACGCGACGGCACCTACGACGACCTCGTCGCCCAGCGCGCAAAGGCGCTGTCCAGGCTCCCCGGCCGCCAGGGCTGAGCCCCGTCGCGGATCGAGGAGGATCGGTCCGGAATTGTGCGCCTGTACGCTCGGCCATCCAGATGTACCGATCCTCCTCGCACCCGCTGAGCGCAGCGTTCACATGCCCAGCGCGTCGGCCAGGAGGTCGACCTGGCTAGGGTCGGGGTCGTTTCCGGTGAAGATCAGTTCGTCGCAGCCGGCACGGTCGAACGCGGTGACCGCCGCCGCGACCTGGTCGGGTGTGGTATGGGCGATCGAGATCCCGTACTGGACGTGTTCATGGCCGGCAAAGGCGTAGTAGGAACTGATCGAGCGCCTGACCGCAGCGTCGGCGTGCGGACCGAGCGCGTACATTACCGCGGCGACGATGCGCGGTGAACCGTGCCTTCCCGCGTCGTGCCACGCCTGCCTGACCCGCGGAGCGAAGTCCTGGACGTCCTCGGTGGTGGCGTCGCCGGCGATCCATCCCGCGCCGCGGGTTGCGATGCGGCGCAGGGCCGCCGGCGAGGACGCACCGAACAGAAGCGGTGGCCCGCCCGGTGTCGCCGGGAGCAGACCGGTGCCGTCCACCGGGTGGTCGGCGAGGCGGTCGAGGAGGGCGTCGAGTTGCTTGCCGCGGGTGGTGTAGTCCACACCGCTGGCGGTGAAGTCGTCTTCGCGGATCCCGGGTGCGAGGCCGAGTTGCAGCCGGTTGGGTCCGCTCAGGTGGTCGAGTGTGGCGACCGCTTTGGCGAACAACCGGTGGTTGGTGTGCAGCGGGGCGAGTAGGACGCTGGTGAGCAGGCGGATCCGGGAAGTTGCTCCGGCAGCGGCGGCCAGTGTGAGCAGTGGTTCCGGTGTCGACCACTGCAGGCGGTCGTTGACGGCGAGGGTGGAGAATCCGCGCGCTTCGGCGCGGCGGGCCCACTCCAGGAGGTTCCTGCCCTCGCTCCAGGGGGCGTGGCCGGGAAGCCCGATGCCGATATCCATCGCTCTCACCGGGCCCCTTCGCTCTGTCGTCGCGGGGCGGTGAGGGTCGACCTGTCGAGGGTCTTTCGCAGGTGCGCTCGCAGGTCGGTGCTGGCCAGGAACGGGGCCGGAATGTAGCCGGGGTTGTAGCCGGTGATCGAATAGAAGCTCGCGTCGGAGCCCATAGCGGGACTGCTCCTTATTCTGTGGGACTCTCTCGGATCCGTGCAGGACTCTAAAACCTCAACCGCAGATGAGGTCAATCGCCGGTTCCAGCGATTGCTTGGCCTTGGTCCGCATCCGACCGACTACCAATAGCGATCACAGGGGCGGCGGGCCATGGTGACCGCGTGCCCTACCGGCCCCGCCACCTGGCAGGGGTGGATTCGCGGCACCCTTCGACCTGGGCTCGCGCGCCCTGCTGTTCCTCGGCCGCGAGGGCGTCGGGATGAACCCCCGGGGCGAAGGGCTTCCGCAGTGGCCGATCGACGTCGGTGGCGGCCCGGCAACGGCGCGGGCCGCCACCCCGGGGCCCCGAAAGCGCTGCCCGCCCTGCTCGCGGCGATACCGGAGGACGGCGCCGCACTGTTCCGGCACCACCGGCACCGGCCCCGCTACGCTGGCAGCGCGGCCGGTGCGTGCCGGTCGGCGACTACCTGGCCGAGGTCATGGAGCTGCTCGCCCAGGAGCCCACTCCGCACGAGGTCCTGGTCGAGAAGGTCCGCATGCACCGCTGGGCCGAGCGCGACGGCACCTACGACGACCTCGTCGCCCAGCGCGCCAAGGCGCTGTCCATGCTTCCCGGCCGCCAGGGCTGAGCCGCACCGGCCGATGGGCCGCCGGCCGAGCCGGGTCGTGGCCGTGCGGCCACGGCCCGGCGGCCGGATCCGGACGCGTCCCGCCCCTTCTTTTTAACGACCTTCCGTAGTACTACTGGACGTAGAACTACAGGGGGTAGGGGGACGGATATGCGCGTTCTCATCGCAGGTGCCGGAGTCGCCGGGCTGGCGGCGGCCCGCGGGCTACTGGCCGCAGGCCACGACGTGACCGTGCTCGAACGGGCGCCGGCCCTGCGCACCGGCGGCTGCGCGCTCACGCTCTGGCACAACGCCACGGCGGTGCTCGCCGGCCTCGGCGTCGACCTCGGCGGAGCAGGCCGGCGCCTGGACGCCGTCGATGTCCGCAGCGCCAAAGGGCGCCCGCTGATGACCGTGGACACCCGGCGGCTCAGCACCCCGTACAACACACCGGCGCTGGTGCTGCCCCGCCGGATACTGCTGGCCCGCCTCGCCGCAGGGCTCCCGGACGGAACCGTCGCCTTCGGCTCGCGCCTGAGCCGCCTGCGCGACGACGGCCGGTCCGTGCACGCCGAAACCGAGGACGGCACCCGCCACACCGCCGACCTGCTCATCGGTGCCGACGGCATCGGCTCCCAAGTGCGGACCGAGCTTTTCGGCGCCGGCCCGGCGGTGACCGCGCGCCCCACCGGCGCCGCCACCTGGCAGGGCCTGATCGCAGCACCCTTCGACCCGGGTCCGCGCGCCCTGCTGTTCCTCGGCCGCGAGGGCGATGTCGGCATGCACCCCGCGGGCGAAGGGCTGCTGCAGTGGCTGATCGACGTCCCCTGGCGGCCCGGCGACGGCTCGGGCCGCCGCCCCGGGGCGCTGCAGGCGCTGCGGGCCAAGTACGCGTCGTGGGCGTCGCCCGTGCCCGAACTGCTCGCGGCGATGTCGGAGGACGACGTCGAACTGTTCCCGCACCACCGGCACCGCGCCCCGCTGCACTGGCACCGCGGCCGGTGCGTGCTGGTCGGCGATGCCGTGCACACGATGCCGCCGATCCTCGCCCAGGGCGCAGGCCAGGCGCTGGAGGACGTCGCGGTGCTGCTGCGCGTGCTCGGCGGCGCGGGTCCCGCACCGGCGGCAGGCGGCCCCATCAGCCGGGACCCGGCCGATGCGCTGCGCCGCTACGGCCGGGCGCGGCGGCGCCCGGCCGCGCTGGCGGCGGCGGTGGCCACCAACGCCGTCGCCACCTCCGGCCCGCGGACCCTCTTCCAGAGCGAGGCGGCGCTGGCCCCGGCCGCCGCCATGCCCGACCGGATGGCGACCGGGCTGTTCGGCATGCTCATCCGCGGGGTCAGCGCCCGCCGGCCGGAGCCGGGCCGCACCGGCGCCGCCGCGGCGCCCCACCGCACCGATACCGGCAGCGAATCCACCGACGAATCCGGCACCGCGCTACCAAGGAGGAGCACCCCATGAAGGTCGGGATGATAGGCAACCACTACCCCCGCGCAGACCACCGCGAGGCGTTCATCGCACGCATGCAGCACGTCGCCGCCACGTTCCGGTCCATGCCGGGGTGCCTGGCCGCCGACTGCTGGCTGCCCGATTCCGGCGACGCGGTCGTCTCCACGGTGCAGTGGGAGTCCGAGGAGGCGATGGCGGCATCGTTCGCCGCGCTGGAGCACACCGACGTCGACATCGCCTACGACGAGCGCGAAGTGCGTCCCCGGGAGATCGTCCGCCTCACCGCGCTGTGACGACGGCGTGCGCGGCGGGCCCGGCCGGGTTCAGCCTGCGGCCGGGCCCGCCGCGGCGGTTCGCTCGCGGATGAGGGCCTCGACGCCGTCCAGGATGCAGGCGAGGCCGAAGGCGTAGTCGAAGCGGCGCTCGGTGGCGGGGGTGTCAGGCGGGTAGTCCAACGCGCCCGCATCGATCGCCGCGCGCAGGTCGGGCAGCCGTTCGGCGTCGGCGAGTCCGCCGAGCCGGGCGCTGTGGGCGGCGACCGACTCCGCCGACGTCGCCGGCCCCGGTTCCGTGCTCGCCCCCTCGCCCGCCTTCCGCGCGACCTCATCATGCGCCTGGGCCTGCGGCACATGGCCCGCACCGGCAACGACCCGAGCCGGTGGATCTACGACCACCGCATCGAATGGGCCCCGCCGGCCGCGGCCGGCGGGGCCGGCAGCGCCTCGGCGCGCGGCTGACAGCTGACACGGCCGCGGGCTCAGGCCCCGGCACCGCCGTCGACCTGCAGGATCGCCCCGTTGACGTAGGAGGCACGGTCGCTCAGCAGCCACGCGGCGGCTTCGGCGATCTCGCCGGGGTCGGCGATACGGCCCAGCGGGGACATGGTCTTCATGTAGTCCATGACGCCGGGCGTGTGCTCCTCCCAGGCGCGGACCATCTCGGTCAGGGTGGCGCCGGGGGAGACGGCGTTGACCCGGATGCCTTCGGGGCCGAAAGTGCGGGCCGCCGACTCGGTGAGGCTGTTGAGGCCCCGCTTCATCGCCCCGTAGACGGGCAGCTCGGGGTTGGCCCGCAGGCTGCCGACGCTGGAGTTGTTGACGATCGCCCCGGTCCCGGCGGTGGCGCGGATCGCGGCGACCTGGGCGGACATGGACAGCCACGGGCCCTTGAGGTTCACGGCGTAGACGTGGTCGAAGCCGCTCTCCGGCGTCTGATCCATCGGGCCCGGCGGCACGTTCGACGCCCCGTTGTTGAAGGCGGCGTCGAGCCGGCCGTACAGGTCCACGGCGCGGTCGACGGCGGCGCGCACACTGTCCGCGTCGGCGAGGTCGCAGACCACGTGGTCGGCGGTGCCGCCGGCCGCCCGGATCTCGGCGGTCACCGCTTTGAGCTGGTCCTCGGTCCGGGCCGCCAGCAGTACCCGGGCACCTTCGCGGGCGAACAGCCGCGCCGCGGCGGCGCCGATGCCGCGTCCGGCACCGGAGATGAAGACGGCCTTGCCGGCCAGCAGGCCCGGCTCGGCGGTGGGGGTGGCGGTGGATGTGTCGGTGTTGGCTGTTGCGTTCATGGTGGCCAGCCTGCGCCGAGCGCCCGATCCCATCCAGGCACCGCCGGTGCCGGGTACCGCCGGTACCTGGCTCGCGCGGCGGCGCACCGGCACACTGGGGGAGTGGACAGACAAGAGCTGGCATCGTTCCTGCGCAGCAGGCGCGAGCGGATCGCCCCCGCCGACGTGGGGCTGCCCGCCGGGCCGCGCCGCCGCACCCCGGGGCTGCGCCGCGAGGAAGCGGCGCAGCTGGCGTTCATCTCGACCGAGTACTACACGCGCTTGGAGCAGGCCCGCGGCCCGCACCCCTCGCGCGAGGTACTGTCCGGGCTCGCCCGGGCGCTGCGCCTGGACGACGCCGAACGCGCCTACCTCCACGACCTCGCCGGCACACCGCCGGCTCCGGCGCCCGGGCCCCCGCGCGAGGTCCGCCAGAGCATCCTGGACCTGCTGGAGCGGCTGCCGCTGGCCGCGGCGATCGTAACCTCGGCGATCCAGGAGGTGATCGCCTGGAACGATCTGGCTGCCGCCCTCATGGAGGACTTCTCCGCCGCGAGCCGGCGCGACCGCAACCTCGCGCGCCGGGCCTTCCTCGGGCCGCCGGCACTGTTCGGCGTGTCCGACATCTCCGCTTTCACCGACAACGCGCCCCGGACCCTGCGCGCGGCCGCCGCCCGCTACCCCGACGATGCCGAGACGGCCGATCTGGTGGCCGAACTCCTGGCCGGCAGCGAGGATTTCGCCCGGCGCTGGGCCGCCCACGACGTATCCGCCGAGCCCGGCCTGCGCAAGACCTTCCAGCACCCGCAGGTCGGGGCGATCACCGTCAACTGCGATGTCCTCGACATCACCGACCGCGACCAGCAGGTCGTCATTTACACCGCCGCCCCCGGCTCCCCGTCGGAAAAGGCCTTGCGGCTGCTCTCGGTCATCGGCACCCAACGCATGGACGCACCCCGCTAAACGGCAGCGCGAGGCGGGGCGCCCGGCCGGCCGTAGCGGTCGGGCGCCGCAGGACATGGCGCCGGTACACGCCCCTCAGCCGCGCCGGGCCCAGAACAGCGCGTGCCCGCCATCGCCTTCGGGAACGAACTCCTCCCGCACGACGCGCATACCGGCTCGGCCGATCCAGTCCCGGTTGGTCGCCGCATCCGCGTGGCTCCACCACATGGCGGTCCCGCCGCCCAACCAGTCCTCGTCGACGCCGGTCCAGGCGCTGTGGCCGGTGGTGGCGACGAACCAGCCGCCGGGCCGCAGCCATGCGGCGATTTTCTCCAGCAGCGGCAACTGCTCGGCGAGCGGGATGTGGATGAGCGCGTACAGGCAGACCACCGCGTCGAACCGCTCCGGTGCGAAATCCGCGGTGACGGCGTCGGCGCAGCAGAACTCGGCCTGCGGTACCTGTTCCCGCGCCCTGCGGATCTGGCCTTCGCTGATGTCGATGCCGGTGACGCGGTGGCCCGCCGCCGCCAGCGTGCCGGCGACGGGAACCCCGCTGCCGCACCCCACATCCAGCACCGCGCTCCCGGCCGGGATGCGCCGGCGCAGTTCGGCGATCCACGGCCGGTACTTGCCCTGGACCCCGTATGCCTGCTCATAGCGCAGGCCGAGCGCATCATAGCCGCGCCGGACCAGTTCCTTGGGATCGCCAATGTCCATGCCGGGCCACGCTAGCCACCCGCGGCAGGGGCGGCGAACCGTTTTCCCGGACCGGCAACGACGGCGCCGAACCACCGCAGCATGAACCACCGGCACAAACCACCGGTGGCCCGGCCGGGGCCCTCAGTCGATGACCGCGGTGGCCTCGACCTCCACCAGCAGGTCGGGTTCGGCCAGTGCGGCGACGCCTATGCCGGTGAGTGGCGGGAGCGGGGTGCCGCCCAGCTTTTCGGCGGCTCGGGAGACCCCTTCGACGAACAGGGGCATCTTGTCGGGGGTCCAGTCGACGAGGTAGACGGTCAGTTTCGCCACGTCGTCGAAGGTGGCGCCGGCCGCGGCCAGGGCGGTGGCGATGTTGAGGTAGCACTGCTCGGCCTGGGCGGCGAGGTCGCCCTTGCCGACCGTGCCGCCGTCGCCGCCCCAGGCGACCTGGCCGGCGACGAACACCAGTTTCGATCCGGTGGCGACCGACACCTGCCGGTAGATGCCGACCTCCGGCAGCCCGTCGGGATTCACCAGGGTAATGGCCATGGTGGCGCTTCCTCTCCTCCTCGGCGCCGCGGCGCGGGCCCGCTCGCGCAGGCCCGCGGATCCCGGCGCACTCGCTCACTTGCGGTTACTGGGGAACCGTAAGAGAGTGGCCGCTGAAAAGGAAGAACGCACTTTTCAGTGACTGGGGAACCCGATGGTGACAAACAAGTTCAGCGGCTCGCCCGCCGATGAAGACCTGACACGTGCCGACTCCCTGGCGCGGGAGATCTTCTCCGACGTCGCCAACAAGTGGGCGTTTCTGATCATCGAGTTCCTCGGCCAGGGCACGTTGCGCTTCAGCGAGCTGCACACCCGGGTCGAGGGCATCAGCCACAAGATGCTCACCCAGAACCTGCGCATGCTGGAGCGCAACGGCCTGGTCGAGCGGACGGTGCACCCGACCGTGCCGCCGCGGGTCGAGTACAGCCTCACCGAACCCGGCGAAGGCCTGCGCGCGACGGTCGGCTCGATGTGCGACTGGACCCACCGCTACCTCGGTGACATCGAGGCTTCGCGCCGCCGCTTCGACGGCTGAGGGGCCGGGCTCGGGCGCGGCCGGCCCCTCAGCGGCCGGGATCGGCGATCCGCACGCGGTCGCTTTCGCCGTCGGACAGAAACGACGCCAGTTCCCGCCCCTGCTCGGCGACACCGGCATGCTCGTCGCGGGTGAAGCGGCGCAGCGGGGCGACGGCCACCGTGCCCGCGCCGGCGCGGTCTCCGGCGCCGTATTCGACGGTCCAGGTCGCGGCGACCCGGCCGTCGACCAGGACCACGCGCGCGCCGGCGACCGACAGGCCGCGGTCGGCGTCGTCGATGATCCGGCTGCGGTCGTGGTAGCCGAGGACCGCGTTGTCGAACGCCGGCAGGAACCGCACCGGCGCGGGGGTGTCGGGGTCGGGGCGCGGCGCATCGGGCAGGTCCAGCAGTTCCCGGCCGCGCTCGTCGCGGAAGGAGACCAGCTCCTCGCGCAGGGCCTTGACCGCTGCCGGCAGCCCGGCCAGGCCGCACCAGGCGCGCAGGTCGGACGATGCGGCGGGTCCGAACGCGGCCAGGTAGCGCCGCAGCAGCGCCTGGCCCGCCGGGTCGGAGCCGTCCGCCGGCAGCGGGGCGATCCCGCGGCCCAGCCAGGCCGTCATCGGGAGGTTGCGCACGCCGCCCTTGGTCCGCCACAGTCCGCGCGGCGGCAGTTGCACCATCGGGACCAGCGCGGCGACCAGCATCTCCCCGAGCGCGCGCGTACTCACACCGGGCCACCGGCCGGCGAGCTCCCGCGCGAGTCCCGCCATCGAGCGGGCCTGGCCATCGGCCATCACCGCCCGGCCCGCCGCAGCGAGTTCGGCGAGGTCCACACCGCCGAACTCGCTGCGGTAAACCCCCAGTACCCGCTGGCGCAGCATGGCGTCGTGGCGGGCCCGCCAGGCCAGCGCGTCCTCGGCCGCGACAAGGTGGACGGTGCGGCGCATGAGGTGGGTCCGTACCACGCCGCGCCCGGTCAGCAGGTCCGACAGCTCCGCCGGGTCGAACGCGCGCAGCCGCGCCCACAGCCCGATGAACGGCTCCTGGGGCTCCTGCGCCTGCATGCCGCACAGGTGGGCGACGGCGTCGCGCGCCGGCAGGTCCGCGCGGTCGAGCAGCAGTTGGCGGGCGAGCGTGGCGCGGTTGAGCGCCCGGGTGCTGAGGACGGTCATCAGGTCGAGGTCCGCCCGTCGATCGTCTCGCGCAGGATGTCGGCGTGGCCGGCGTGCTGGGTGGTCTCGGCGATGACGTGCAGCAGCACCCGGCGCACGCTGTACACCTCTTCCTGCGGGTTCCACGGCGCCGGCGGCAGCGTGTGCGTCGCGGACAGGTCGGGGATGGAGGCGACCATCTCGTCGGTGCGGGCGGCGACCTTCTCGTAGCGCTCCAGGATTGCGGGCAGGGTGTCGCCGGGCAGCATCGTGAAGTCGTTCTGGCGGTCGATCGCCCACTGCGGGAACTCGCGCGCGGTACCGGCCATGAGGTCGGCCGGGGTAACACCGTCGGGCAGGTCGAAGGTCATCGCCGCGGGGCCTTCGAGGACGAACCGCAGCCACGACTCCTCCACGGAGGCGACATGCTTGATCAGCCCGCCCAGGCACAGTGCGCCGGCGGTCGGACGCGCACCGAGCTGCTCGTCGGTGAGTCCGTGCGCGGCGCGGGTCAGCGCCGCCCGCGCGGCTGCGAGTTCGGTGATCAGGTCGGCGCGCTCGCTGGCCAGCGGCGTGGCGGGTGCGGTTTGCGCGGTCATGGCGGAGTCCTTCCGGTTGTGCTCCGTTGCGATCTGGGGACCACATTGGCAGCAGAGGCGGACAGGTTTTGTCCTGTTCTTGCGGCAGGATGGATTCATGGCGAAAACTTCGGCCCGGCTGCTGCAAGTGCTCTCCCTGCTGCAGGTGCGCCGGGACTGGCCGGGGGAGGTGCTGGCCGAGCGGCTGGCGGTGAGCCCGCGCACCGTGCGCCGCGATGTCGACCGCCTGCGCGAACTGGGTTACCCGATCGTGGCGGCCAAGGGGCCCGAGGGCGGATACCGGCTCGGCGCCGGCGCGGACCTGCCGCCGCTGCTGTTCGACGACGAGCAGGCCGTCGCGCTGGCCGTGGCGCTGCAGATCGCCGCCACCTCCGGCGCCGGCATCGAGGAGGCGGCGGTACGCGCGTTGAACACGGTCCGGCAGGTGATGCCGGCCCGGCTGCGCCGCCGCATCGACATGCTCCAGGTAACCGCCGTCGACAACGCCCCAGCCGAGGTGAGACCGCAGGTCGGCGGCAGTGTGCTGATGGCGCTCAGTGCGGCTGTCCACGCCTGCGAGGTGTTGCGCTTCGACTACGCGGCCGTCTCCGCGCCGAGCGCTGCCGATGCAGGCGTTCCGGTGCCGCCGCGCCGGGCCGAGCCCCACCACCTCGTCACGTGGGGCGGGCGCTGGTACTTGGTGGCCTGGGACCTCGACCGCGGGGACTGGCGCACCTTCCGGGCCGACCGGATCACCCCGCGAACTCCGACCGGGCCCCGTTTCCGCCCGCGCGATGTGCCCGGGGGCGATGTGGCGGCCTTTGTCGCCAACCGGTTCAAAGGCAGCGCGGACGGATGGCCGTGCCGCGGCGAGGTGGTGCTGGACCTGCCCGCGGAGGCCGTGTCCCGTTTCGTCCGCGACGGTGTCGTCGCGGAACTCGGGCCCGACCGCTGCCGCGTCGTTGCGGGTTCGTGGTCCTGGGCCGGCCTGGCCGCCGCCATCGGCATGTTCGACGCCGACTTCGAGGTCGTCGGGCCGCCCGAACTCAGCGACGCCGTCGCCCGCCTGGCCGCCCGCTACGCCGCCGCAGCGCCTTCGGACGGTTGAGCCCGACGATCGGTGCACCCGGCGCACTGATGACCATGCAGAAATGCCCGGATTTTACAGCTGAGACCGGCATTTCTTCATGATCATCGCCAGCCTTCCGCACGCCCCAAGGCCAGCCGCTAGGAGGCCCTGCTCAGGGCGGGGTCGGTGCGCCAGGCGATGGCCAGATCGGACAGCGGGACGCCGAGGACCTCGCTGAGCCTGACGATGGTGCCGAAGGCCGGTGTGGGCAGCCGGCCGGTCTCGATCTTGCGGAGGGTTTCCGGCGAGATATCCGCCGCCATGGCCACTTCGGCGGGATTGCGTCCGGCCCGGGCGGAGCGCAGCGCCGCCCCGAGGCGTCGGCCCGCTTCGATCTGTTCGGGGGCGAGCGGATGGCGAACCATGCGCACATGCTAAAGCCGCGGGTACCCGGCGGCAACCGTGCGCGCCACTGGTATAAATATACCTATCGTCCGCCCCGGAGAGTCGAGGACCAACGTGATCGAGCACAAAACACCCAAAGACATCGAGCGTATGCACACCACCGGGCGGTTCGTCGGCCAGGTGCTGGCCGAACTCGCCGACCTCGCCGAAGTAGGGGTCAACCTGATGGACCTGGAGCACCATGCGCGCCGCCGGATCAAGGAGCGCGGCGCGGAGTCCTGCTACTGGGACTACGAGCCCTCGTTCGGCAAAGGCCCGTTCCGCAATGTGGTGTGCCTCTCGGTCAACGATGCGGTGCTGCACGGGTTGCCGCACAGCTACAAGCTGCGCGATGGGGACCTGCTGACCATGGACATGGCGGTGGTCATCGACGGCTGGGCGGCGGACGCGGCCCGCTCCGTTATCGTCGGCACCCCTGCCGAGCGGGATGTGCGGCTGGTCGAGGCCACCGAGGTCGCGCTGGAGGCCGCGATCAAGGCCGCCCAGCCGGGCAACAGGCTCGAAGACATCTCGGCGGCCATCGGCGCGGTCGCCGCGCAGTACGGCTACCCGGTCAACCTGGAGTTCGGCGGGCACGGCATCGGCCGCACGATGCACGAGGACCTGCATATCCCCAACAACGGCCGCCCCGGCCGCGGCCGGAAGCTGCGTCCCGGCCTCACGGTCGCCATCGAGCCCTGGTTCGCCGCCGGCACCAACAAGATCGTCTTCGACCCGGACGGCTGGACCATCCGCTCGGCCGACGGCTCGCGCACCGCTCATTCCGAGCACACGGTCGCCATCACCGAAAACGGCCCTCTGGTGCTCACCCGGGCCCCGAGCGGCGGCGCGGGGACGCCAGACCGACCGGCGCCATCGGCGACCGAACGCTGACACGGGCGCGATCGGGGGCGGGGTCCGTTTGCGCGGCTTGCGCGGGCCGGCCCGTTCGGCTCGGCCCGGTCGGGCGGAACATTGACAGCCTAGGTTAATGCCATTAGCTTTTAGCTAACGACATTAGCTTGTTGCTGTCCGGGAGATGCCATGACCGAATACCTTGCCGTCGACGACGGCACGATCGCCTACGACGTGTCGGGGACCGGCCCGCTGGTCGTGCTCGCGCACGGTATGGGCGACAGTCGCGCCGCCTATGGCGCCGTGGTCCCGCCGCTGGTGGCGGCGGGCTACCGGGTCGCTGCGGTGGACCTGCGCGGCTGCGGCGAATCCAGCGCCGACTGGCCGGAGTGGAGCCGCACCGCCATCGCCGGCGACCTGCTCGCCCTGATCCGCCACCTGGGCGGCCCGGCCGTGCTCGTCGGCCACTCGGTCTCCGGCGGCGCCGCCACCATCGCCGCGGCGCAGGAACCCTCGCTGGTCACCGCGGTGGTCGAGTTGGCGCCGTTCACCAGAAAGCAGTCGGTCCGCCTCGGCGACCTGCGGGTGAAGCGGTTCCGGCAGGGCATGCTGCGGCTGCTCGGTACGACCGTCTTCAGCAGCGTGGCGCTGTGGGGCTCCTACCTCGACGTCGCCTACCCCGGCGCGAAACCGGCCCACTGGGCCCAGCGGCGCGGCCGCGTCGAGGCCACCCTGCGCGAACCCGGCCGGATGAAGGCCCTCAAAGGCATGGGCGGCAGCGCCCCCACCGACGCCGGCGCGCAGCTCGGCAACGTCGGCTGCCCGGTGCTGGTGGTGATGGGCACGCAGGATCCCGACTGGGCCGACCCGCACGCCGAGGGGTCGGCGGTCGTCGACGCCCTGCCCTCGGGCCTGGGCCGCCTGGAGATGATCGAGGGCACCGGCCACTACCCGCACGACCAGTTCCCCGACCAGGTGGTTTCGCTCATCCTCTCCTTCCTGCGATCGGACGCCGCCCATGCCTAGGGCCGGACTGGACCCGGCGGCCGTGGTCGCCGCAGGCGCCGACATCGCCGACGAGGTCGGGGCGGCCAACCTGACGATGGGGCTGCTGGCCGAGCGGGTGGGGGTACGCACCCCGTCGCTGTACAAGCACGTGGGCGGCCAGGACGACCTTAACCGGCGCATCGCGGTCCTGGCGTTGAGTCAGGCCGCCGAAGCCGTCGGCGGCGCGGTCCAGGGGTGTGCGGGCCGCGACGCCCTGGCGGCCGCGGCGCGCGCCTTCCGCGCCTTTGTCCTGGAGCATCCCGGCCGCTATGCCGCCACGATCGGCGCGGAACCGACCGGTCCGGACGATCCGCTGGCCGTCGCAGGCCAGCGGCTGCTCGATGCATTTATGTCGGTTCTGAGCGGCTACGACATACGCGAGTCGGAGGTTGACCACGCGCTGCGGATGATCCGCAGCCTCTGCCACGGCTTCGCCACGTTGCAGGCGGGCAACGGCTTCCAGTGGAGCGCCGACACCGACGAGAGCTTCGAGTGGCTGATCGCCTTCACCGACCGGGGGCTGCGGGCATGCTGAGGCGGCCGCACCGGTCGGAGACCGGCGCGCGTGCGGCCGTCCCTCCGTGCTGTGGCCGCGGGGCGGTTGCGGCGGCGTGCGGCGTGCGTGCGGGGACCGCCGCACGCCGCAGGAGTCCGCGGCGGCCTTGGGTTTGCTAAACGGAACCGTGCTCCGTATGGTTAAACGGTACGGTGTTCCGTTTCCGTTGCCGCCGGCGGCAACGGGCCGGAGGCCGCGCCCGCAGCACCACTGCGGCCACCGCAACGCAGACCACCCGCAACGCAAAGGACACCTCTCATGCAGTACCGCACCTTGGGCCGCACCGGTGTGCAGGTCAGCTCCCTTGCGCTCGGCGCAATGAACTTCGGCCGGATCGGGGGCACCACCCAGGAAGAGGTCACCGGCATCGTCGACGCCGCCCTGGAGGGCGGGATCAACCTCATCGACACCGCCGACGCCTACAGCGGCGGCGAGTCCGAGGAGCTGCTCGGCAAGGCCATCGCCGGCCGCCGCGACGACATCGTGCTGGCGACGAAGGCGGGCCTGCCCATGGGCGAGGAGCGCAACCACCGGGGAAGCTCGCGCCGCTGGCTGACCACCGAGCTGGACAACAGCCTGCGCCGCCTCGGTGTCGACCACGTCGACCTCTACCAGATCCACCGGTGGGACCCCGCCACCAGCGACGAGGAGACGCTGTCGGCGCTGACCGATCTGCAGCGCGCGGGCAAGATCCGCCACTTCGGCTCCTCGACGTTTCCCGCCTACCGCCTCGTGCAGGCCCAGTGGGCCGCCCGCGAGCACCGCCTGAGCCGCTATGTCACCGAACAGCCCAGCTACTCGATCCTGCAGCGCGGCATCGAGACCCATGTGCTGCCGGTGACCGAGGAGTACGGGCTCGGTGTGCTGGTGTGGAGCCCGCTGGCCTCGGGCTGGCTCTCGGGCGCGGTCCGTCAGGGCCGGGAGGTCGCCACCCACCGCTCGGCGTTCATGCCGCAGCGCTTCGACACCGCAATCCCCGCCAACCGGGCCCGGCTCGATGCCGTCGAGCAGTTGGCCGCGGTCGCCGACGAGGCCGGCCTGACCATGATCCAGCTCGCGTTGGGGTTCGTGACCGCGCACCCCGCCGTGACCAGCGCGCTCATCGGCCCCCGGACGCTGGAGCACCTGCACTCCCAGCTCGCCGCCGCCGACACCGTCCTCTCCGCCGACGTACTCGACGCGGTCGACGCGATCGTTGCTCCCGGCACCGACCTGGCCGCGCACGAGAAGACCGACACGCCGCCCGCGCTGCTCGACGCCTCGCTGCGGCGCCGCTGACCGTCCGAGGAGCGGGGCGGGATCCTGCTCCCTTGCTCCGCAATCCGCAACCCCGGTATCCGGCCCGGCCGGTCCGCGCGTAAGCGGGCCCCTGCCGTACCAGGCAAGGGGCCCGCACTCGTGAACGCACGCGAGGGCCCGGCGCGGCCGCCACGCTGAGGCGGGGTGCCTACTAGGAGTAGTAGAACCACCAGCTCCCGCCGATGGGCGGATATTGGAAGCAGGCGCTGTCGATGTCGTAGTAGCGGTTGTACTCGTTGCGGGCTGATATGCAGCTGTCTTCGGTGTCGTAGGGGCCAGCGGTGCTGGCGGCGCTGGCGGTTGCCCCGAAGGTGAAGACCACCGCCCCGGCGAAGACGACAGCGACCAGACCCTGCAGCAAACGCGTCATGTAAGTGCTCCCTGTGTCCCGTGTCAGCGGCGTCTTTCCCGCGGGGGGATCACGCCGAAGGAGCCTCCTGTGTACCCCGCGGCGCCTGCGGGGGGCGAGGCACTTCGATATCTTTCGAAGTACCGCACCCGGTCCTCCCGCAGGCGCTCTGCGTGCGCAGGGCGGTTGGCGGAGTGGCCGTTGGGCCCGGAACGGGAAAGCCGACTGAACCGCGGGCGCCGCGGAGGAAGCCGGTGCAGCCGGTCCGCCTCGCCGGTCTGCCGTCTACGCGCCTATGCCGCCGCGGTGGTCACTCGGGTTGGCAGCGCTGGCCGGTGCGCCAGTTCGCGGTGGCGTTGCCGATGACGGTGCCGAGCTTGTCGCGGGCGCTGACCAGCTCGCCGATCTTCGCGTCGATACGGGCCTGTTCGGCCGAGAGCCGGTCGATCAGTTCCGGTGTCGCCCTGCCGTCGACGACGTGCGGCAGCATCTCCAGGATCGCCCTGCCCGACAGTCCGGCCGCGTAGAGCTGCTGGATGAGCCGGACGCGCTCGACCGCGCTGTCGGGGTAGTGGCGCTGGCCGCCGGCACTGCGTCGGGGGGTGAGCAGGTCCCGTTCCTCGTAGTAGCGCAGGGCGCGAACGCTGACACCGGTCCTGGTGGCGAGCTCGCCGATACGCATCAGTCCCCCCGAATATGACCTGCACCACACATCTTGCCTCTGACGTTAACGTCAGCTTTTAGCGTAGCGCATGAGGCCGCACCCCCTGCCGGAACCGTCGACACGGGCTCGGGCATGCGCAGCCCACCGATACGTGCGCCGGCCGCGGCGGGTGGCGGCGGCCCCGCCACCCGGCACCGACGCAGAAACAACAGCGAAAGAGAACGCTCCCATGCAGCCGACAAGAACCACCGCAACCGCAGCAGGCGCACCCGAAACCGACCCGGCGGCCACCGGCGTCGCCGCCTACGCGCCCGCGCCCATCGTCTCGACCAAGCCGGTGGTGCTACCGGCGCCGGGCCGCGGCACGGACCTGCACGTGCGCGTGTCCGCGCCTGCGACAGGCCGCGACCTGCCCGTCATCGTCTTCTCGCACGGCTTCGGCTCGTCGCTGGAGGGCTACGGCCCCCTGGTCGATTTCTGGACCGCCCGCGGTTTCGCGGTCATCCAACCCACCCACCTCGACTCCAAGACGCTGAGCCTGGCCGCCGACGACCCCCGCAGGCCGCGGTTCTGGCGTTTCCGCGTCGAGGACATGCGGCTCATCCTCGACCGGCTGGACCTGCTGGAGGCCGCCGTGCCCGGACTCCGCGGGCGCCTGGACCGCAGCCGCATCGCCGCGGCCGGACACTCCTTCGGCGGCCAGACGGCGGGCATCCTGCTGGGGCTGCGCGTCGCCGACCCGCAGGACGGTGCCCCAGCGGACCTGTCCGATGCGCGGGTCAAAGCCGGCGTACTGCTGGCCACGGCCGGCCGGGGCGGTGACTCCTTGACCTCGTTCGCAGCCGAGAACTTCCCGTGGCTGCGGGCTCCGGAGTTCGCGGACATGACCACGCCGGCCCTCGTGGTCATGGGGGATGCCGACCACCTCCCGCTCACCGTCCGCGGACCCGACTGGACGGCCGACCCCTACCTGATGAGCTCCGGCGACAAGAGCCTGCTCACCCTGTTCGGGGCCGAGCACTCGCTCGGCGGAATCTTCGGCTACGACGCCAAGGAGAACACGGACGAGAACCCGGAACGGCTCGCCCTGATCCAGCGGGCCACCTGGGCCTACCTCCGCCATGCCCTCGGCATCGACGGCTCCGACTGGTCGGCGGCACACAAGACGCTGTCGGAGGGTAGCCACCCGCTGGGTCGGATCGAGTCCAAGTGATGCCGCCCGCGTGAATCCCGGACGCCGCGGTGCACGGCTCCGCCCCCGCGAGCGCGGGGCGGAGCCCGCGGCGCGGAGCCGGTGAAATCCATCGGAGGTTTTTCGCGGGGGGATGTCGAGAACCCGCGCGCGGTTACGTCCCCGGTGGTGAACACGGCCACAATGGGTTGTACCGCAACAAGGAGAACACGATGGCCAAGTACCTGCTGCTGAAGCACTACCGGGGCGCGCCGGCAGCCGTCAACGACGTGCCGATGGACAAGTGGACGCCGGAGGAGGTTTCGGCCCACATGCGCTACATGGAGGACTTCGCCGCTCGGCTGGAGGAGACCGGCGAGTTCGTCGACAGCCAGGCGCTCTCGGACCAGGGCACCTTCGTGCGCTTTGACGGCGAGGGGCGGCCGCCGGTCACCGACGGCCCGTTCGCCGAAACCAAGGACCTGATCGCGGGTTGGATGGTGATCGACGTCGAGACCTACGAGCGGGCGCTGGAGTTGGCCGCCGAACTGTCCGCGGCGCCGGGCGCGGGCGGCGAACCGATCCACGAGTGGCTTGAGCTGCGCCCGTTCATGGGTGCGGCCCCGACCATCCCGGAGTGACGCAATGGTGGACGAGGACCTGCTGCGGCGGCTCACCCCCGCCGTGATCGGGATCCTCGTCCGCCGCGGAGCCGGTTTCGCGGCGGCCGAGGACGCCGTGCAGGACGCCCTGGTCGAGGCCGTGGACTCGTGGGCTCAGGGCCCGCCGCGCGACCCCAAGGGCTGGCTGGTCACCGTGGCCTGGCGCAAGATGATCGACGCTGCCCGCGCCGATACCTCCCGGCGCCACCGCGAGGAACGCGTCGAAGGCGAGCCCGCGCCCGGCCCGGGCGAGGCGACCGACGACACGCTGCAGCTGTACTTCCTGTGCGCACACCCGTCCCTGACACCGGCCTCGGCCGTCGCGCTCACGCTGCGCGCGGTCGGCGGCCTGACCACGCGCCAGATCGCACGGGCCTACCTCGTGCCGGAGGCGACCATGGCCCAGCGCATCAGCCGGGCAAAACGCACCGTCTCCTCGGTGCGGTTCAACCGCCCCGGCGACATCGCCACCGTGCTGCGCGTGCTCTACCTGGTCTTCAACGAGGGCTACTCCGGCGATGTCGACCTTGCCGGCGAAGCGATCCGGCTCACGCGCCAACTGGCGGCCAGGACCGACCATGCGGAGGTCGCGGGCCTGCTCGCGCTCATGCTGCTGCACCACGCCCGGCGCCCGGCCCGCACCGGCGCCGACGGCAGCCTCGTGCCGCTGGCCGAGCAGGACCGCGGCCGGTGGGACACCCGCCTGATCGCCGAAGGCGTCGACCTGCTCCAACAGGCGCTGGCCCGCGACCGGCTGGGCGAATTCCAGGCCCAGGCCGCCATCGCGGCGCTGCACGCCGACGCGCAAACGGCCGAGGAGACCGACTGGGTGCAGATCGTCGAGTGGTACGACGAACTGGTGCGCCTCACCGGCAGCCCGGTGGTCCGCCTCAACCGGGCCGTCGCCCTCGGCGAAGCCGACGGCCCGCACGCCGGACTGGCGGCCCTGGCCGAACTGGACCCCGCGCTGCCCCGGCACACCGCGGCTGCGGCCTACCTCCACGAACGCGCCGCGGATCCGGCCACCGCAGCACGGCTCTACGCCGAAGCCGCCCGGTCAGCACCCAACCTGGCCGAACGCGACCACCTCACCCGCCAGGCCGCACGCCTCAACACCCGCCTACGCGGCTGAGCCCGCGGGGGCGGTGTGGGCGCCCCCGCGCTACACTGCCCGCCGCAGCGGGGCCGGCGCCCGGCCGCGGTAGCCGGCAGGTTTGAGCGGAAGGTGCACCGGCTTCGCGCGTGTCCCCTCCGCCCCCGGAAAGGCCGCCCATGCCCGCCCCGCCCCTGACAGCCGCCGTCGTCGCCGACGGACACACCGCGGTAAGCCCGGTGCTGTCCCCCGACGGGCGGTGGGTGGCCTACGCCGTCACCGCCCCCGGCTCCGGTTCCACCTCGGCACGCCCGGTAAGCAATCTCTGGATCGCCGCCTCCGCCGACGCGGCGGCGCCCCGGCGGCTCACGGGCGGGAGGACCGCCCGCGACCACCGGCCGCGGTGGGCACCCGACTCCCGGCGCCTGTACTTCCTGTCCGACCGGGACGATCCGGAGCAGAGCGCATCCCGGCCGTACCGGATCAACGCCGACGGGACCGGGCTGCACGCCCTCACCGGCCCGGGAACCGACGTGGCCGACCACCGGCCGGTACCCGGCACCGCAACGGTGGCGGTGGTGGTCAGCGACCCCGACCTCCGGGGAACCGCGCCGCGGGTGTGGGGCGGTCCCGAACCCCGCGACCGGTTGGCGCTGCTGGATACGGGCACCGGCCGGCTGCGCCCGCTGCCCGTCCTGGGTGAACGGCACGTGTTGGAGACGGCCGCCCGCCCCGACGGCGCCGCGCTTGCCGTGATCACCCGGCCGGGCCGCGAGCACGACCCCGTCCGCTCGCGGTGGGACCTGCTCGTCGTGGAGCCGGGCACCGGGCGGGTCAGTGACCTGGGCGAACTCGGGTGGGACGCCAACTCGCCGGTCTGGTGGCACGACGGCGGCCACTGGCACATCTGCCACCTGGCGATGGACCCCGGCCCCGACGGCGCGCAGGCGGTGTTCGACGTGGCCGCGGCCGCGGCGGTCCCGGAGCACACCAACCTGACCGCGGGCCTGGACCGCTGCCCGGTCGAACTCGTCCAGGCCGACGGCGGGCCGCCGCTGGCCCTGTTCGCCCACGGGCTCGATACCGAGATCCACCGCCTCGATCCCCACATCCGCCGATTCGCCCGGACCCAGCGCACGCCCGGGCTGTTGGAGTCGCTGAGCTGCGACCGCACCGGAAGCCGCGTCGGGGTGGTGGCCGCCGGCGCCCGCGAAGCCGGGCAGGTGCACAGCGGCCCTGCCGACGGCCCGCTGGCCCGGCTCACCCGCCTGCGCCCCGAACTCGACCGCTTCGCCTGGGCCGGCCGGGAACGCCTGTCCTACCCGGCACGCGACGGGCTGTTCGACCTGGACGGGCTACTGCTCACCCCCGTGGGCGCCGCGCCGGACGATGGGCCGTTCCCCCTGGTCACCTGGGTGCACGGGGGTCCCTACAGCCGCTATGCCGACCGGTTCACCCTGAGCCCGCACGCCCCCGCCCAGTGGCTGGCCCACGCCGGTTACGCGGTGTTCCTGCCCAACCCCCGCGGCGGGATGGGCCGCGGGCGGGCGTTCGCCGAAGCGGTGGTGGGCGCGTTGGGTGCGGGGGAGTGGTGCGATATCGAAGACGGTATCGACCTGCTCGTGCAGCGGGGCGTGGCCGACCCCGGTCGGCTCGGGATCGGCGGGTGGAGCCACGGCGGGTTCCTGGCGTCCTGGGCGGTGGGACGCACCGACCGGTTCGCGGCGGCGGTGGTGGGCGCGGGTGTCAGCGACTGGGGGATGCTGGCCGCCACCGGCGAGGCCGGGGCCGATGAGGCGGGGCTGAGCGGCAGCGTCGGTTGGGAAGGCCCCGGCCCCCACCCCCATGACGCGGTCAGCCCCGTCTCCTTTGCTTCCCGTATCCGCACCCCGGTGCTGATCCTGCACGGCGACGAGGACACCAATGTGCCCGTTGGCCAGGCCGTCTACCTGCACCGGGCGCTGCGCCGGTTCGGGGTCGAGCACGAGTTCGTACGCTATCCGGGCGAGGGCCACGGCATACACGGCCGCGACAACCAGATCGACGTGCTGGAACGAACCAGAACATGGTTCGGTCGGTGGATGGCCCCAGGAAAAGATCATCCGCCGGCGGACCGCGGCGCCCGGTAGGTCAGCTTGCGCAGCAGCACCTCCGCCGGGCCCCGCCGCCCGGCCCGCTCCAGCGCCGCCGCACCGGCCACGGTCACCGCCCAGGTGGCCACGGCCAGCACCGACGCCGACCAGCTCGACAAGTGCGCGCCCACGCCCAGCCCCCAAGCGGTCAGCACCGGCCCCCACACCAGCGACTGCGCCAGATACCCGCTCATCGACCGCCGGCCCAGTGCCGCCAGCCACTGCACCGGCCGTGCCGCGGCCGCCGCACGCCCGCTCAAGCGGTGCGCCAGCAGCCCGAACAGCGCCGCATACCCGACCCCGGCGAAGATCCCGGCGAAGAAGTGCAGCCCTGTCAGCGCCGGCGTCGGAGCGAACCCGACGGGCGTCGTGTGCTGGAGAGCGAGCACCGCACCGCTGGCCCACCCCGCGGCGATTCCCCACACCGCAAACCGCCGCAGCAGCACCAGGTGCCGACCCGGCTCGTCCAGCAGCCGGTGCCGCGCCGCCAACGTCCCCATCAGAAACGCCGTCGGCAGCGCCAATGTCGCGATCGCGGAGAACAGCTGGATCGTCCACATCTGGAGCCGCGCCACCGCCGAGGAAGCATAGGAGGGTTCGGCGATACTGGCCCGCTGCAGCTCAACCCCTGCCGCCGCAGCGCTGCCATCGGGCGTCGTCAGCGCGCCGACCAGGGTGACCAGGGACATCAGCGCGCCCAGGCCCAGTAGGACACCGATCCAGATCTTGAGTGTGCGGTCGGAGCGGCCGAAGAACAGCGGCACCATGATCAGGCCGATCAGCCCGTAGACGCCGATGATGTCGCCCTGCCACACCAGCAGCGCGTGCACCGCCCCGAAGGCGATCATCCACAGATGGCGCCGGCGCAGCAGCCGGCGCGCTTGGACGGCACTGGTTCCCTTGGCCGTCTGGCGCGTGTACATCTGCCCGATGCCGTAGGCGAACAGGAATCCGAACATCGTGTGGACCCGGGCATCCACCACGATGAGCGTGAACCCTTGGGCGATCTTGTCGGCCACACCTCCCTGCGCCGGGTGCATCCCCGCCATACCCACCTCGGCGGCATAGAGGAAGTACGGGGTGTGCGCCAGCGCGATCAGCAGCAGCATCATCCCCCGCGCCAGGTCGGGTGCCAGGGAGCGCTCCGATAGCGGAGTCGGGCGCACCGGGCCGCTGACCGGCGGGGTCGGTACGCGATCGGGATTGCGGGTGCTCATGGTGTCCTTTCGGCGGGGGCGGGCTGCCTGCGCTGCGACGTGGCCGGGTGCAGCGGGCCGGAGTGCGCGCTCGGCGCCGCCCGGCACATCGGTGGGACAGGGACCCTGCCGGTGAGCCGGAGCGGCAGCAGGATGAGCGGTGCGCAGGCTCCGATCGCCTCGTTGCCCGGGGGACCGGCGGCCCTCCGGCCGGCACCGGCCACACTCCAACACGCTGTGCTAGTGGCAATGTGAGACTAACACAGCGTGCTAGTACGGCGTGCTAGTAGGGTGGGAGCGGAGGTGACCATGACCGAACCGTCGAGTGCGAACCCGAGTTCGCGCGACAGGATCCTCGCCGCGGCCATGACGATGGTGAGTGAGGATCCCACCGCCCGGCTGAGCGTGCGGGCGGTCGCCGCCAAAGCCGGGGTGAGCACGGGCTCGCTTCGCCACCACTTCCCCACACAGCGCGCCCTGCAGGACGCGGTGCTCGCCGGCATCTACGAACTGGCGTTTCCGGGCGATCCGATCCACGACACGGCCACACCCGCGCGGGAGCGGCTCGTCGACTGCCTGCGGCAGATACTTGCGCCTACCGGTCCCGGAACGCAGGCCAAAGAGGTATGGGGCCGGATCTACGAGGAACTCATCGCCCCTGAGCCGACCGAGGAGTCCCGAGCGGCCTACCTCGCCATGGAGCGGCAGATGCAGCACCGGGTCGAATACTGGCTGTCGGTCCTCGCCGAAGAAGGCGCACTGCCCGGCGGCGACAACGCCCAGCGCGCGAGGTTCCTGCTGACCGTCATCAACGGCCTCTCGGTGGAACGCGCACTCCCGGGCGCGGAGCCCCTGCTCACCACCGAGACCGCAACCTTGTTCACCGCCGTCGACGGCTTGCTGGGCGGTTGAGCAACCGGGCCCGGGACATGCCTTAGCGCGGGGGCCGCGCCCCGTTGCGGCCGTGCGGTTGCAACCAGGCGCGGCACCGCACGCCTGTGACCAGGTGCGCTGCAGCCGCGAACCGCCGTATCGCCCCCCTCGGGCCCATGCTCATAGTTTCGTTGGTGTAATTACGTAACTTGGCGACTTAAATATGAAACAAAAAACGAAACAGGGTCCATATCCTGGCTTCCGATAAGCGGGCCTTATCGGAAGTCAGGGGTCCAGGGGTGCCGCGGGGCCGATCGGGGGCTGCAACGGAACTCCGGAGCCTGCCCGGCACAGCCTCGCCGACCGCTCCGGCGAGCCCGTGCTCGACCTCTGCCGCGAACACGGCATCGCCTAGGTGCCCTACTTCCCTCTCGGGGCGGGCTTCGCCGGCCTGCCCAAGGCCGCCGACCGGCCTCGGTCCTGGAGGCGCTGCGCGCCGCCGCGGTGATGGCCCGCAGCCGCAAGCACTTTCGGGCCGCCGGCATCGCCGCTCCCGCGGAACTCACCGCGGGGTCGTGGAAGCGGCCGAAAGTAACCAACGGGTAGCTGAAGCTGGAGAGGGTCGGCTCTCCTCGCTCGGCTCCAGTGCCGGATGTGCCCGCCCAACGCGCAACTCGGCGAGGTCGGGGATGTGGTTGTAGAGCGTGCCGGGGTTGCAGGCGGTCAGCGCTGAGACACTTTGCGGTTTGCCTAAAGCCATTAGGCAAATATAATCTCCCGTTAGGTGGAAGGGAGAGGCTTGTGCAACGTGAGGGACTGACCCCGGAACGGCTCACCCGTGCGGGTGCGGATCTGGCCGACGAGGTCGGCTTCGACCGGGTAACCCTGTCGGAGCTGGCGAGGAGGTTCGACGTCAAGGTGGCGAGCCTGTACTCGCACCTGGGCAGCTCCGAGGAGCTTCTTAAGCGGATCGCCCTGCTGGCTCTGGAGGAGATGGCCGAGCGCGCCGCCGAGGCGGTGGCCGGGCGGGCCGGCAAGGATGCGCTCACGGCGCTGGCCCACGTCTACCGCGACTACGCCCGCGAGCACCCGGGCCGCTACGCCGCCGCCCAGTACCGGCTCGACCCGGAAACGGCGGCCGCGAGCGCGGGCATGCGCCATGCGCGCATGACCCGGGCGATCCTGCGCGGCTACGACCTGGCCGAACCCGAGCAGACCCACGCGGTGCGGCTGCTGGGCAGTGTCTTCCACGGCTACGTGAGCCTGGAGATGGGCGGCGGCTTCAGCCACAGCGCTCCCGACACCGACGAGACCTGGGCACGGACCTTGGACGCCGTCGACGCGCTGCTGCGCAACTGGCCCGCTCCCTGACATCCGCGCCGCGCGCCCCAACCGCTCTCCACCCGCCGGTCCATCCGGCCCCGACGACCACGGCAGGCAGGCCCACCTCATGCACGCACCGCAGACCACCGTCACCACGCCCATCACCGCCGATCTACTGCGCGGCGCCCAGGAGCTGGAGCACACCGAGCGCGGGGCGCTGCCGCACCGGCTGCCCGCCTGGGCCCGCGCCCAGTACACCGACCCGCAGCTGGCCATGGCGGAGTCGCAGCCCTCAGGCGTGCGACTGGCCTTCCACACCCGCGCCACCGCCGTCGAGCTGGACGCGCTGCCCACCAAGCGCATCCATGCGGGCCTCCCGCCGCGTCCCGACGGCGTCTACGAGCTGTTCGTCGACGGCCGGCGCGCCGACAGCGCCGTCCTGAGCGACGGCGACACGGTGACCGTCGACATGGCCACCGGAAACACCGAGCACCGGGACGGCCCGGTCGGTACCCTGCGCTTCGCCGGCCTGCCGGAGCGGGCCAAGCGCGTCGAGATCTGGCTGCCGCACAACGAGACCACCCGGCTCGTCGCCCTGCGTACCGACGCACCGGTCGACCCGGCCGACGACCGCGGCCGCCGCGTGTGGCTGCACCACGGCAGCTCCATCAGCCACGGCTCCGACGCCGCCGGTCCCACCATGACCTGGCCCGCACTCGCCGCGCGGATCGGCGGGGTCGAGCTGGTCAACCTCGGCCTGAGCGGCAGCGCCCTGCTCGACCCCTTCACCGCCCGCACCGTGCGGGACACACCCGCCGACCTGATCAGCCTCAAGATCGGCATCAACCTGGTCAACGCCGACCTGATGCGCCTGCGCGCATTCACCCCGGCGGTGCACGGATTCCTCGACACCGTCCGCGAAGGCCATCCCCGCACGCCGCTGCTGGTGGTCTCGCCCATCCACTGCCCGATACACGAAGACACCCCGGGCCCCGGCGCCTTCGATACCGCGGCCCTGTCCGCCGGAAAGATCCGGTTCGCGGCCTCGGGCGACCCGGACGAGCGCGCGGCCGGCAAGCTCACCCTGGGAGTCATCCGCGACGAGCTGTTGCGCATCGTCCGCCGGCGTGCGGCCGGCGACCCGCACCTGGCCTACCTGGACGGCAACGACCTCTACGGAGCCGCGGACTTCGCCGAACTGCCGCTGCCCGACGGGCTGCACCCCGACGCCGACGCTCACCGCCGCATGGGCGAGCGCTTCGCGGATCTGGCGTTCGGCGACGGCGGGGCGTTCGCCCGCGCCGCCGGCTGAGCAGCGCCAACCGGCCGACCGGGAGACGGCGCCCAACTGCGAAGAGGTGGACGCGCCTCCACCGGAACAAGCCGTCACCGTCGCAGATACGCGGATTGCGGTTACGACTCGCAGCATGACGCACCTCTTGTCCCGGGAGATTCGGCTACCCAACGCGGAACAGGCCGGCCGCTACTGGTTGGGTTGAGATGGCAGCGCGTCCAGACGCGGTTTCGAAAGCGGTGGTGATATATATGCCGCTGCAACCTACCTCGGAGTCCGCCGAAACCGGGCCGAACCGCAAAGCAGCCGTGGGGCGCTGGCCGGATCCCGGCGGTAAGCACGGTTGTGGGTACGTCCGGGAAGCGGACACCGGCTCGCCCCCGTCGCGTGCACGAGCTCATGCAGGTCGTCGGCCATCGCGGCGATGGTGCGCGCCTGGCGGCCCTCGGAACGGCCGACGCCGGCACGATCGTAGGTCACGACCGTCGCCATTTCGGGCAGTTCGTTATCGAGTTCCCGCCCCCAGCCGCCGTCGATCCCCTGGCCGGTGCCGCCACCGTCCAGTACGACGGTGGGCCCTCGGCCGCGCACCTGGGCGCACAACCGCCGCCCGTTGACCTCGGCCATGCCCAACCGCCCTGCGGCCGGGGGACGGGGGCCCGCAGATGCGGGGGGCCTGCGCGAGGCGGCGGGGGCGGGGACCTATCCGCACCTCTCCGCCACTCTGCCGGTGCTCACCAGTACGGACTTCACGGCACATTTCGAGTTCGGATTGGGGGTGCTCCTGGACGGGCTGCGGGCCGTACGGCAGTAAGCCCGGTGGCGGTGGCCCCCACTGGGAACCCCCCGCCGGACGTGCCCGGGCTTCCCCCGCCGACCGCCGTCGCAACCATGAAGCGGAGAGTTTTCCGGTTGTGCTAGTTTCGGAGCCTCCTCCGCTTATTGGTGAACCCACGTCGTTTCAGGAGCCGCGATCATGTCCACCACCGGCACCGCCGTGCCCCCGCGTCCGCGCCCGGGCGGAACCGCCCACCTGGGCGGGCGCCCGGTCTCCCGCATCGGATACGGCACAATGCAGCTTGAGCACACCGCCGACGAGTCCGCCCTTGCCGTGCTGCGCCGAGCCGTCGAGCTGGGCGTCGACCACCTCGACACCGCCGGGTTCTACGGCGCCGGCCGCGTCAACGCGCACATCCGCGCCGCCCTGCACCCCTACCCCGACCACCTGGTGCTGGCCACCAAGATCGGTGCCACCACCGACCCCGACGGCCCTCACGGACTGCGTCCGGCACAGCAACCCGCCCAGATGCGCGCCGAGGTGGAAACGAACCTGCGCGCGCTGGGCCTCGAACGCCTCGACGTGGTCAACTTCTATCCCATGGACGGCACGCCGGGTACCCCCGCCGACCAGCGGGTCGACTTCGACGACCAACTCGCCGAACTCATCGCCCTGCGCGACGCCGGACTGATCGCGGGCTTCGGGCTGAGTCACATCGACACCGGCCGGCTGCGCCGCGCCCTGCCCGCCGGTGTGGCCTGCGTGCAGAACGCCTACAGCCTCGCCGACCGCTCCGAGGAACCCGTGCTCGACATCTGCCGCGAGCACGGCATCGCCTGGGTGCCCTACTTCCCGCTCGGATCGGGGTTCGCGGACCTGCCCAAGGTCACCGACCGGCCGGCCGTGCAGGAGACGGCGGCGCGCCTGGGCGCGACGCCCGCCCAGGTCGGGCTGGCCTGGGTGCTCGCCCGGGGACCGCAATCACTGCTCATCCCCGGCACCCGCAGCATCGCCCACCTGGAGGAGAATCTCGCCGCCGGAGACGTCCTGCTCGACGACGCGGCCCTGCGCGCACTGGAGGCCTGAGCGGCGCAGGCGAGGGCGGGGAGGTGGTCGGCGAGGACCACCGCTCCGTGCCTACATCAACCGCCCGCTGAGCACACGATCGAGCGCCGCCCGGCCTGCGGGTCCCCAGGCCGGTTTGCCGCCCGGAAGGCCCCGGTCGCCGTTTCGGCCCATCAGCATGAGGAACAGGCTTTTCAGGGCGGCCAGCCCGCGGGCGCGCCGGATCGTGGCCTCGTCCACCTGCGTGTATTCGCCGAAGAAGCGTGCGGCGCCGCCCGCAGGAAGGACCACCCATGCGGCCGCGAGGTCCCACGCCGGGTCACCGGCGAACATGTCACCAAAGTCGATCACGCCCGCGAGCGTCCCGTCCGAGACGATGACGTTTGCGGGATGCAGGTCACCGTGCACCCATACCGGCGGGCCGCCCCACTCGGCGGCGGCAACGGCATCGTCCCAGACGGCGCGGACCCCGTCGGCGATGCCACCGGGGACAACGTCGTGGAAGAAGTGGTCGAAGCCGTCCGTGTACTGCCGGGGGTGAGCGCCGCGGTCCGATGCGGCCGGCGCCTCGGGGGGTGCCTCCACGTGGAGCGCTCTGAGGAAACCCGCCAACGCGTCGGCCGCGTGGTCGCCGCTGCTGATCGAGGCGCGGTCCAGTGGCTCGCCGGGAACCCACGTCACGATGGTCCAGGGCTTCGGGAAGCGCGCGGACGGTTCGCCGATCCGTACAGGGACCGGGACCGGGAGCGGTAGGCGCGGGGCCAGGACGGGCAGCCACCGGCGCTCCTTGCGTTGGAGGTCGGGGGCACGCTCCGTCCGCGGTATGCGCACGGCCAACCCGTCCCCAAGGCGCCACTGCCGGTTGTCCCATCCGCCCGCCACCTCGCGTATGGCCGGCCCTGCCAGGTCAGGGTGCTGCTCCTGAAGCAGGCCGTGGACCACCTCTGCGGTGATCTCGATCTCGGCGTCGGTCATATGACGCGACGGGCGGTTTCGTCGGGGGCGGCGTCGGCGACTCTGCGGACGAGGGTGTCGACGAGCTCGTCGGCGGTGGTGCTCCACTTGGCCGGGCCGAGGTGGCCGGTGAGCTCCATGCCCGCGATGCCGTGGGCGCCGGCCAGGAGCAGGGCGCCGTAGTGGGGTGCGTCCTGCTTCCCGATGAGGGCGGCGACGATGGCCAGGAACTCGTTCTGGAAGCGTTCGGCCGCCTGGACGGCTGCTGCTGGCCCGCCCGCCGCACCGCACAGCTGGTCGCGCACGCGGTCGGGCCCGTTCCGGTGTTGCCGGAAACGGTGTTCGCTGGGCCAGAACAGTATCTGGTAGAGGTGCGGCTGGTCGCGGCCGATGCCGACAAGGGCGCGTAGGGCACCGCTCAGCTGCTCGGCGGCCGACAGGGCCGGGTCGGTGCGCAGGGCATGTACGCGGTCGCCGATCCGCTCCCAGCCTTCGACCGCGATGCTGGCCAGCAGGCTGTTCTTGTCGGCGAAGTGCCGGTAGGGCGCTCCCCGTGTCACACCAGCCCGCGCACCCACCTCGCGCAGGGTGACGGCTTCGGGGCCGCCGGAATCCAGCAGCTCGGCGGCCGCGTCGAGCAGGGCGCGGCGGGTGAGGGCGGCGGATTCCGTGCGGGTGACCATGGCACCCATCATACAGTTGACATTGTCATCTGAAATGCTACCTTTGTTAAGGTGACAACGTCATCTGAAGTTCGGAAGCTCATCGTCGTAACCGGCGCCTCAACGGGCATGGGCGCCGCAACCGCCCGCGAACTGGCGCGCCGGGGATTCCACGTCCTGGCCGGGGTGCGGCGCGACCGCGACGCAGCGGCGCTGCGGTCGACCGGGATCGAACCGGTCATCCTCGACATCACCGAGTCGGCGCACGTGGAGGCGCTGGCCGCGCGGGTCTCCGACGACCCGCGCGCGCTGCACGCGCTCGTCAACAACGCCGGCATCCAGGTCAACGCCCCTGTCGAGGCAATGCCGCTCGCGGAGTGGCGGCGGGTTTTCGAGGTCAACCTGTTCGGCCACATCGCCGCCACTCAGGCGCTGCTGCCTGCGCTGCTGCGCAGCAAGGGCCGTGTGGTCAACATCAGCTCAATCGGCGGCACGGCCGCCATGGCCACCTACGGCGCCTACGCCGGCGCGAAGTTCGGCCTGGAGGCGGTCAGCGACTCGCTGCGCCGGGAGGTCGCGCCGCTGGGCGTGCAGGTGGTCGTGGTGCGGCCCGGCGGTGTCCGCACGGAGATCGCCGGCCGCGGTGCCGAGGAGGCGAACCGGCTGGCCGCCGGGATGACACCGGAGCAGCAGGAGCGCTACGGCGGCCTGGTCCAGGCGAACAATGCGCTGATGGCCTCGGGCACCGCTGCGGGCGTAAGCGCCGGCACCGCCGCCCGGATCATCGCCAAGGCCGCGACGGCACCCCGACCGCGCACCCGCTACACCATCGGCCGCGACGCCGCCCTGATCACCCGCCTGACCCGGATCCTGCCCGACCGCGCCCTCGACCGCATCCTCGCCGCCAACCTGCGCCGCCTCCGCCCCAAGGAGTCCGGGGCCGCGGCAAGCACGCCCGAACACCGCGCCGGCTAGGGCGGGCGACGGCGGCGGCATGCCGAGCCCGCCCGTTGGCGATCCGATGGTGCGCCCCCGGTGCACTGTATGGCGGCCGCGCGTCTAGGCGTGCTGCGCTGTGCCGTAGCGCAACCCGTCATAGAGGGTCGTGGCGATCAGATGCGCGTCGTCCTGCCACCCTTCAGCCCGCATCCCGCAGATGCCGCCGAGGGCGCGCAGGACGACGCGGCCGCTGATGCCGCTGCGGATGCGTCCTGCTGCAACACCTGCGGTGAGCAGCTCCTCCAGCGCCCGCTCCATCTCGGCGCGCGTGTCACCGAAGACCGGCGAATCGGTCGCCATGATGCTCTCCATCAGCTCGCCCATCCCTCTGCTCACCGCCGCGTGCTCGATGAGCAGCAGCAGGAAGGTGCGCAGGGCTTCGTCCGGCGGGTGCTCGGCGAGCAGCCGGGCTGGGGCCGCGCAGAGTTCGGCGACCTCCTGGCGGTACACCTCTGCGACAAGCACCTCGCGCGTTTCGAAGTGGCGGTAGAGGGTGCCCACGGCCACGCCGGCCCGCCGGGCGATCTCCTCGACATGGGCGTCGTCGTCGGCGAGGAATGCCTCCCGCGCAGCGGCCAGGAGCGCTTCGCGGTTGCGGCGGGCATCGGCGCGCAACGGACGTGGTGGGGGCAATGGTCCTCCATAAGGTGAGTCGGACTCCGTTTAGGTGTACAGTTTCCGGAGTCGGACTCACTTTAGTGGAGGAGTACACCCGTGACGATCGAACACGACGGGCTGGCCGGCCTGCGAGTGCTGGTGACCGGCGCAAGCCGGGGGCTGGGGCAGGCGACCGCCCGCCGCTTCGCCGCAGCCGGTGCCACCGTGCTGGCGGCTTCCCGAACCGCGCCCCCCGATGACCTGCCCGCTACCTTCATCCCCGCCGACCTGCGCTCCGAGGAGGGGGCGGCCGAACTCGGCCGGCGGGTGACCGACAGCGTCGGAGGCGTCGACGTCCTCGTCAACAACGCCGGAGCCACCGCCGGGCCCGTGGCGACCCTGGACCGCACGGACGCCTCCTGGCTCGCAGACCTGGAGATGAACCTGCTCAGCGCGGTCCGGCTCGACCGGGCGCTGGTTCCCGGAATGGTCGAGCGCGGCTCCGGCGCCGTGGTGCACGTCTCCTCCATTGCCGCGCGCCTTCCCCAGCCCGCCGAGGCGTCCTATGCCGCATCGAAGGCGGCGCTCAACGCCTACGCGAACTGGCCACCGCTGTAGGCGACCACGGCGTACGCGTGGTGTGCGTGCTGCCGGGCTTCGTCGTCACCGAAGGCGCGGCCGACCACCTCCGGCGGTTGGCCCACGACCAGGGTGTCAGCATCGGCGAAACCCAACAGCAGGTCGTCGACCACCTGCAGGTACCGATGGGGCGCCCAGGCGAACCCGAGGACGCCGCGGAGCTGATCGCGTTCCTGGCCTCCGACCGCGCCAAATGGCTCACCGGCGCGCAGTTCAGGGTCGACGGCGGCATCATCCCCACGGTCTGAAACCGGCCCCGCACACGAATCGAGGAGAGAGACCATGAACATCAGCCTGACGTCGCTCATCGTGGACGCCGCCGACCTGGAGAGCGAAAGCTCGTTCTGGCACCAACTGCTCGGCGGATCGGTCACCAGGACGGCGACGCACCATTTCCTGCAGGCCGAGGGCCTGCCCGTGATCGTGGTCCAGCACGCGCCGGGACAGGTGCCGCCGCAGTGGCCCGACGGGGCCTCCCAGCAGCTGCACTTCGACCTCGCCACGGACGACTCGGCGACCGCGGAGACGCGGGTGCTCGCCGCCGGCGGCCGACGCCTGCGGCCGGCCGGCGCCGCCACTGGTCAGGGCTCCCGGGTGTATGCCAGCCCGGCCGGACATCCCTTCTGCCTCCGCTCGACCTGATCCCCGCTGGTTCCCGGGCGCCCGACCGGCCCGACCGAGCAGGCTCGACCCGGGCGGGGCGGCCGGGTGCACCGCTCGGAGCTTGCCTTCGAGTCGGCTCGAAGGTCTACATTCGCCGGTATGACCGTGCTGCACGTCTCCGAACTGGCCGAACGCTCCGGCGTTCCGGCATCCACCCTGCGTTTCTACGAGCAGCAGGGCCTGCTGCGCGCGGACCGCTCGCCGGCCGGGTACCGCCTGTTCACCGAGGACACCGTCGACCGGCTCGCGTTCATCGCCACCGCCAAGCTGCTGGGGCTGGACCTGGGCGAAATCGCCCGCATCATGGCCGTACGGGACCAGGGCTCGTGCGCCCGGGTACGCGCCGACCTTCGCCCCCGGGTGGAAACGCGCATCGCCCAGGCCCGGGCCCGCAGCGCCGAGCTGGCGGCGTTCACCGCACGGCTGGAACAGGCACGCGCACACCTGCGCGGCCCCGATCCCGCCGGACCCTGCAGCCCCGCGTGCGCCAACCTGCACACACGCACCCCGGAGCGGCCGCCGGCGAAGGCGGCCGAAGCGGCCGCGCGCCGCCTGCTCCCCCTGATTTCCGCGGCCGGGGGCGGGCGCGCGGTCGCGTGCACCCTGGACGCCACCGCCCAGGACGAGCGCCTGCGGGAGTGGGAGCGGGTCCTGGACGGCGCCGACCGCACTCCCATCAAGGGCGGGCTGCGCCTGCACCTGTCCGGCGCGGCCGACACCGCCGAACTCGCGCGCCTGGTCGCGGCCGAACGGAGATGCTGCAACTTCATCGTCTTCGACCTGCACCTGGGCGAGCGCACCGTCCTGGAAGTGCGGGCGACCACCCACGCCCAAGACCTGCTCGCCGAGATCTTCGCCGGCCGGCCCTGACCGACCGTCCGATGCGGTCCGCGACGCATCCCGCCCCACCGGCGCTGACGGCGCCGGCCCTTCCACCTGGCCGCGGAACCTCCGGCAACCGCGAGCGCCGGGTTCCTCGCTCCTCCCTGGTGCGCCGTCCCGGCCCCGCCGGTGGATGTGCGCCAACGCGCCGGCGGTGCCCGCCGCCGGCTACATCGGGGCATTCGCCAGGCAGGCGCGGGCGAAGTCGGCGAAGGAGCGGGGCGGGCGGCCGGTCAGGCGCTGGACCGTGTCGGTGACGCGGTCCTCGCGGCCCGCGGCGATGGCGGTGTCCACACCGACGAGCGCCGCCGCGAACGACTCCGGCATGCCCGCGTCCAGGTTGCGCCGGACCAGCTCGGCCACCGGGGCCGGCACGTGGCGCACCGGCCGCCCCGTGGCCGCGGCGATGATCGCCGCCACCTGTGCATACCCCAGCGACTCGGGCCCGGTCAGCTCATACTCACCCGCCACCGCCTCCGGAGCCAGCAGCACCTCCGCCGCGACGGCCGCGACGTCGGCGGCGTCGATCCAACCGAGCCGCCCCGAGCCGGTCGCCGAGCGGATCTCGCCGCGTGCACGGATGCCCGCAGCCACCGGGTGCACCCCGGTGAAGTTCTGCATGAACCCCGCCGGACGCAGCAGCGCCCACTCCGGAAACGACCGCACGGCCGCATCCAGTCCGGCGGCGCCGGACCCATCACCCAGTACCGCCAGTGAGCCCAGCAGCACCACCCGCCGCACCCCGGCCGCCCGCGCCTCCGCCAGGAACGGCCCGACCATCGCCAACGGGTCCAACGTCAGCGGCGGCGGCACCAGGTACACGGCCGCCGCGCCGGCGAGCGCCCGGGCATGGGTGGCGGGGTCGGCCCAGTCGAAGGGCACGCCGCCGGGGCCGGGCGTGCGTGCGGCCACGCGCACGTCCGCACCGCGGACCCGCAGCGTCTCGGTGAGGAGGCGGCCGGTGTTGCCGGTGCCTCCGGTGACCAGGATCGTCATGTGTCCAACTCTTTCCGCAGTGTTTGCAGGCCGCCGGCAGCACGCGCGGCCTGAACCGGGCTCCAGTAGTCGCGGTACTCGGTGATCGCGCCGTCCTGCACCGTGATCACGGCTATGTAGTCCATCCGGTAGGGGGCGCCCGTGCGCACCGTTCGACCTTCGGTACTGAACTCGGCGACGATGGTTTCGGGTGTCCCCGCAGTGCGGTGCACCTGCACCGCGGGGACACCCGAGACGTCGTACACGCCGGGATATCCGGCCAGGTAGCCGCGGACCGCCTCCCGACCGCTCAACCGGGTGGGCGCCCCGGCCTCGGCGAACGGGAACACGGCCGCGCCCTCCGGCGCCCACAGCCCGGCGACGCCGTCCATGTCCTTGGCCACCAGCAGTTCCAGCATCCGCCGGAACACCTCCTCGGGTGATCGCTCCATGCCCGCCTCCGCTGTTGGGGCCCTCTTGCGGTCGGCCCGTCCCCGAACACGTTGGCGGGTCGGCCCGCGCGGGGGAACGGCCGCGTTGTCCCCGGACCAGTGGTCCGTGGCTCGCCGGGCACGCGCGTGGCAGGCTGAGTGCGTGGACAAGCGAGAACTCGGCGGATTCCTGCGCGCCCGCCGCGAGGCGCTGGGCCCGGCCGACGCCGGACTGGCCGAGACCGCGGGCGGGCGCGCGCGGCGCACTCCCGGGCTGCGGCGCGAGGAGGTCGCCGACCTCGCCGGGGTTTCGGTGAACTACTACGAACGGCTGGAACAGGCCCGGGCGCCGCGGCCGTCACCACAGGTCATCGACGCGATCGGGCGGGCCCTGCGGTTGTCGGAGGGGGAGCGGGCGCACCTGTCCCGGCTCGCCGGGCACGGGCCGTCGGCGCGCTGGGGCCCGGCCGAGCAGGTTCCGCCGGGGGTGCTCGCGCTACTGGAGCGGCTCGGCCCGGTCGCCGCCTACGTCTGCAACGCCCGCCATGACATCGTCGCCTGGAACGACCTGGCGGCCGCACTGATAACGGACTTCGGCGCGCTGGAACCGGCCCAACGCAACGTACTGCGGTTGGCCATGCGCCTGGGCCCCGCGGTGTGCTCGGCGCATCCGGAGGCGGCGGGCGGATTCGAGGCGCAGGTGGCCGCGCAGTCGCGCACAGAGCTGACCCGCCGCCCCGACGACGCCGCACTGCGGCGGCTGGTCGGCGAGTTCGCCGAGCAGGCGCCGGGGTTCGCGGCGGCCTGGCGGCGGAACGACGTCCGACCGCGCGCAACGCTGCGCAAACGCGTCGACCACAGCGAACTCGGCGTGCTCGACCTCGACTGCCAGACCCTGACCGTGCCGGGCGGGGACCTGCGGGTGATCATGCTCAGCGCGGAGCCGGGCACCCTCGACCACGACAAACTCACCCGCCTCCAGCTCCGCCGCGCGGTCGGCGAACCCTCGGCGCGCCCGTAGGCGGGGGCAGCCTGCCGCGGCTGCGCTCGGACGGCCGGAGAGCCGCACCGGCGCCGGTGCCGCGGCAGGCTGCGGGGTTGCGCGGCGGCCTCCGGCCGGGCGCTGCAGGGCTGTGGCCGCTTTCTCCGGAACCCCGTTCCAGAGCGGACGGCCCCGCCCGCACCGCGGGCACCGTCCGCGGAGACGGGCAACGGGCAGGTGGGCCTGCCCGCCGCCCGCGGGGACGCCATCACCAGGCGCGGCCGCCGGCGATCTCCTGGCCGGGGCGGTGGATCCCGAACGTCCACTCGCGTTCCTCGGGGTCGCGGACCCGGCAGGCGTAGTTGCCCCATTCGGTCCAGGCCGGCTCCCATACGGGCGTTGCGCCGGCCGCCAGGGCATCGGCCCAGACCGCGTCGACCGCCGCCGTGTCGGCGACGGCGATATAGGTGCAGATACCGACCGTGGCGCCGCGCGGGGCCGGGTGGTCGTAGTCGGCCCCGGCCTCGTCGAAGACGATCACGGCGGCGGCGCCGCGCCGGAGTTCGGCGTGGGCGACCGAGCCGTCGCCGGCCTCGAACCGCATGGTGTTGGTGAATCCCAGCGCCCGTTCCAGCCAGTCGATGGCCGCGGCGGCGTCGCGGTAACCGAGCATGGTGTGCAGGCTCAGGACGGTGGCGTCGCCGCCGGTTTCGGTGCTGCCGTTTTCGTTCTCACTCATGGGCGCAGTCTCGCGCCGGCTCCGGTCAGCCGCCGTCCTCTTCTCGGGCCGGCCCGGCGGCGGGGCCATCGGGGCATCGGCCGCGGTCAGGCGCAGCAGTGCTCGGACCGCTTCATGCCGCGGCCGGCCGCAGCGGCAGCGCGGCCACCACCTCATAGCCTCCGCCCGCGCGAGGCCCTGCGCGCACGGAGCCGTCGTAGGCCGCCACGCGCTCGCGCATGCCCTGCAGACCGTGGCCGGCTCCATTGGCTGCGGAGGCTGCGCCGCGGCCATCGTCGACGACCCGTACTTCCAGGATGCTGTCGCCGTAGTGAAGCTGCACGCGGGCGCGGCTCACCGCCGGCCCGGCGTGCTTGAGCGTATTGGTCAACGCCTCCTGCACCACCCGGTAGACGGCGAGTTCGACCCCGGCCGGCAGTTGCCGCTCCACGCCCCCCACGGTTAGCGCCACCGGCAGCCCTGCGCGGCGCATCTGGTCGATCAACCGGTCGAGCTGCTGCACACCGGGCCGCGGCGCGTACCCGTCTTCCTGCGCTCCGTCGCGCAGCACACCGAGGATCCCGCGCATTTCGGCCAGCGCGGACCGTCCCGTCTCGGAGACGGTCTCCAGCGCGCCTTTGGCCCGCGCCGGGTCGGTGTCGATCGCGAATGCGGCACCGTCGGCCTGCACGACCATCACGCTCAGGTTGTGGGCCACCACGTCGTGCATTTCGCGGGCGATGCGCGCCCGCTCCTCGGCGATCGCCGCCTGGGCGCGGGCATCGCGCTCGCGTTCCAGCCACTCCGCACGCTCTTCCAAGCCGCGGAGATAGCTGCGGCGGACATTGGCATAGAGGCCGGTAACCGAGCAGAGCATGATGAGGAACGTGTATGTGGCGAACGCGTTCCAGTCGCTCCAGCCGGCGTAGGGGGACTGCACCAGCATGAGCACCAATCCGAGTTCGACCGTTGCCGAGGCGGCCAGTGCCCACACGAACCGGCAGTGCGCCGCCACCGTGTACAGGGCGACGATGACGGCAAAATCCGCCCAGGTCGGGGACGAGCCGAAGACCAACTTCAGCAGGGCTACCGCGGCGACGACCGCGAATACACTCAGCGGGAATCTGCGCCGCAGTACCAGCGGCAGCAGCAGCGCGGGGGTGGCGACGGCGGTGCCGATGGAGGCGGGAAGCGCGAGCACGTACAGCAGCAGAAAGGGCGCCGTCCAGGCAGCATCGACCAATGTTGCATTCCGCCGCAGCCACCCTTGGATTCGGCCGAACATTCACTCAGTCTAGGATTCCCGATCCGGGAATTCCGGCGAATGCGCAAGGGTGGCCGGGAACGTTTCGCCGGCAGTCCGACCGCTATAGGGCCCCGTTGGGGCGGGGAGCCATCCGGGATCCGGACGCACGTCTGGCCATCCGGCGCAGCACCATGGGGGCGATCGCGAATCCGAGGACCGCCCATGCCCCCAGGGCACCGGCCATCTCCAGGTACCGCCAGGACCCGCCGATCTCGGCGTTGGCCGCCGCGTCCGGCAGTATCGCCGCACGCATTCCCAGACCGATCCAGTAGAGCGGCAACGCTTGGCCGATCCACTGCAGCCACTGGGGCAGGGCCGTCAGCGGGTAGACCAGTCCGGATATGGCCACCAGGCCCATGAACAGCAGCGTGACGAAGCGGAAGTTGCGCGGGTTGGTGAACAGTGAGCCGAAGATCGCCCCGAACGGCAGTGTGGCGGACATGCCCAGCGCCAGTACGCCGACCAGCATGAGCCACCGCGTCGGGGAGCCCAGATCGAGGCCGTCGAACAGGAATCCGGCCGGGATGAGAGCGAGGAGGAGGGTGGCGATACACATTCCCGATTGGCTCGCCACTTTGCCGATGAGGTAGCCCAGCACTCCGTTCGGTGTCACCTTGGCGCGTAGCAGCGTGCCGTCGTCGCGCTCCATGATGAGCATGATGGCCAGGCCGATCATCCCGGTGAGCATGAGGTTCATCGCTAGGAGTCCGGGGATCGCCCACGTGCCGATGGCGATCTCGCCTCCCAAGACCGTGCTGTCGGCCAGGAAATGCAGCACGGTGAGCGCGATGATCGGGAAGATCAGGTAATTGAGCATCTGGCCGGCGTTGTGCCGGAGCTCGATCCGCCCGCGGGACAGCCCTGCGCGGATGGCGGTTACGCGGGAGTCCACCTACCCGCCTCCTTCCGGGTGCTCGGCTCTGCGGTGTGCCGCCCGGATTCGAACTCGCGCACCATGCTCAGATAGGCGTCCTCCAGGCGCGGCCGCCGAACCTCCAGGTCGCCGATCGCCGCGCCGTGTTGCGCGAACAGTTCGTGCACGAAACCGGTGGCGTCCTCGACCGCATGCGCGTACTGCTCGCCGCCGCGGGTGAACCGGACCTCGGCCCTGCCCTGGATCTGCGCGGCGAGTTGGGCGGGGGTGCCGTCGGCCACGATCGCCCCGCCCAGGAGGATCAGGATCCGGTGGGCGAGTTTCTCGGCTTCATCCAGATCGTGGGTGGTCAGCACGATCGTGGTGTCCTCCAGGTCCGACAGTTGTGCCACCAGCTCGTGGAACTCCTGCCGGGCCTCGGGGTCGAAACCGACGGTCGGCTCGTCCAAGAACAGCAGTTCGGGCCGGCCCACGAGGCCGATGGCCACATCCAGGCGGCGCCGCTGCCCGCCGGAAATTTTTGTGAGCGCAGTGTTCGCCTTTGCGGCCAGTCCGACCCGGGCCAGCAACTCGTCCGGGTCGTAGGGCCGGGGACGGTGCGGTGTGCCAAAGGGAACGTAGTAGCGGCCGAGGTGTTCGAGTAGTTCGCGTACGCGCCACTGGCGGTGGTCGCGCCAGGACTGCAGCACGACGCCTATCCGTGCGCGCCAGGCCTCGCCTCCGCCGCCCGGGTCGGTTCCCAGGACACGCACGCGGCCGGCGGAACGTTTCCGGAGTCCTTCCAGGATCTCGATGGTGGTGGTCTTGCCCGCGCCGTTCGGGCCGAGCAGGCAGGCCACCTCGCCCTGGCGTATGCGCAGGTCCACCCCGTGCAGCACCTCGGTGGAGCCGTACCGCATGCGCAGCCCGTCGGTCTCGATGACCGGCTCCGTATCAGGTGGGTCCGGCTCGCGGGATACGTTGGTGAAAACGGCTTTCGAGGAAGTTGTGTCCTGCGGTGCCCGGTTACTGCTCGTTGCCCGTGCCATTTATCGAACAAGGCCCCTCGGTGCAGTGGTGCTGTATCGGTAAAGCCGCGGCTGCGGCACAGGCGTGTCCGCTTTCCAGCGGCGCGGCCCTCCGGCGTGTGCCGCGGCAGCAAACCGCTTCGGACGGCGCTGTTCCGGCGGAGGACTTGTTGTGGGACGGCGGTCGCGCCCCACAACAAGCAGGTCCGGCGCCGACCGGCGATCGCCTATCGGCCCACCCCGAGGAGTGGAACCGCCGATCATCGCCTGAAACGGCGGCTGCTCCTGGTTCGTTCAGGGTGTGTTCGCAAACGGGCCGGCACCGGGACCTTGTCATGCATTCCGCTCACTCCTTTGAATGGTCCAGGAACGGAAGGATCTGTTCATCGTGCGGCCCGAGGAATTCACCGGTCTGGTCGGTGAATTCGCCCAACTCGGTGACGGCCGGAGCCTCGTACGCGTCAGCGCCCATCTGGCACCTCCTTTCCTATTCGAGAGGAAACCCCCGCGGTCGAGGGGTGGTCAAGACCGGTCGGCCAAAGGCCAGCCGTCTTCGATCTGCCCGCCGATACCGGCGCCGGTCTGGTCGGTGAATTCGCCCAACTCGGTGACGGCCGGAGCCTCGTACGCGTCAGTACCCATTTGACACCTCCTTTCCTATTCGAGAGGAAACCCCCGCGGTCAAGGGGGCCGGCTAATCCCGGCTGGTGTAAGGAATGAAGCCTTCGTAACTAAAGCCGAGACCGGCGCCGGTCTGGTCGGCGAAGTCGCCCAACTCGGTGACGGCCGGAGCCTCGTACGCGCCAGTACCCATTTGATACCTCCTTCCCAACTCAGGGGAACAAGGGTGGCCGGTGGCGGCCCCCGTCACCGGCCACCCGGGTCAGGGCATTCTTTCGAATCGTAGAACGGAAGAATACACTCCGGGTAAATACTACCGATAAATTCTCCCGTTTCCACTGCAAATTCCCCCAGCTCCGTGACTTCTGGGGATTCGTAAACGCCCGTACGCATATCACACCTCCTTTCTCCCTAGGTTTCCCGCGGCACGATTCCCGCCGCGGGCGCCTGCGGCGGCCGCCTTTCCACTCGGCGGGACGGTGAAGAAGGTGCGGTAGCAGGAGCTGTCCAGCGGCTCGCCCACCATCCGGTCCTCGGCCTCGATCCAGGCATGGGCGGCGAAGGGAGGTGCGGCGACCACCCCGACGCACCAGGTCGGCCAGGTGCCGCGCAAGCGGCACAGCAGCGCCACCGAGACGGAGCGGACAAGGCAGGCCGAACGTCCGCGGCACCGCGGGCTCACGGTGAGGATCTGGTCGCGGGCCAGCTTGGCCTCGGTATGGCACGCCGGCCGCGCGCCTGCGGCCAGACGGGCGAGCGATCGGCGCATCCGCCGGGGCGGTATGCGGCGGCTGAGAACCGCCGCCGCAGGCACGATCACGCCGATGAGCAGCCTGCCGACCAGACCGGGCCGCACCGGGGTCTCCGGGAGCATTTCGCTCATTGCACCACCTTGAGGTCGCGCAGGCGGGTGAGTAGCGCCTCGGCGTCCGCCAGTGCCCTGCTGCGGTCGATGCCGAACTCCGCCGCGAGCCGTTCGGCCGCCTGCTCGGCACCGCCGCCGTGCTCGACGGTGTCCAGGATCAGGGCCGCGGTCGGGTTTGCATGCCAGTAGAACCCGCTGGCCTCGTCGAGGATCACGTCGCCGTAGTCGGTGCGCACCCGCGAGATCCCGTCGCGGATGGAGTAAGCCGCCATTACCGGCCCCTTTCTGCATCGGTCCGGGCTTTGCCGAACGCGGCCACCTGGTTGCGCAGGAACATCGCCGTGTTGATGGCTTCGAAGACATGAGGCGGCGGCGCGGCCTTGGGATCGGGCCGGGTCGTCTCGGCCAGCTTGTCCATGTCGACCAGTCCCCGGTCCGTCAGGCCCGATTCGTCGTAGAGCGCGCGGAGCTCCCCGTGGTGGGCGGCGAACCCTCTTACGGCCTGGGGCGACCCGCCGACCTTTGTGGTGCGGCGCAGGGATTCCTCCGGCAGCAGACCGCGCATCGCGGCTTTCATCAGGGGTTTCCACTCGGCGGGGGAATCGCGCTCTTCGCGCCGCACGGCCAGGACCGCCTCGGCGACGCGGTCGTCGAGCAGCGGGCTGTCATGAACGACACCGGCGGCGGGGCCGACCTGGCCGAGTCCGCGCGCGCTGCGTGCTCCCTCACGCAGCATGAACAGTTCCACGTGCGCCCCGCGGTCGGCACCTAGGGGAGCGGCGGCGCCGGCGACCTCGCGGAGTTTCGCGGCCACCACATGGCGGCCGTCGGCCGACAACCACGGCGGTAGTCGCGTGGGAGGAGACCAGTCGCTGATCCGCGGGAAATCGGGCGAGTCCGTACTCAGCCCGGTGGTGACGGCCCGGTACAGCCACGTGCGGTAGGTGCCGCCTTCCAGGAGTTGGCGCACTGTGGTGCCGATGCGGTGGCCGTCGGCGGCGTGGGCTTCGCGTGCCCGGCGCCAGGCCAGCAGCGGACGCTTGCGGAACAGCGCGTGCTCCCAGGGGTCCAGCCGGCTCATCAGATGGTCTCCACCGATGCCGGTCAACTGGATGGCGACGCCCCGGCGTGCGCTGTCGCGGAGGCCGTGCAGGACCCGGGGTGCCGCCATCGCGGCTTGGGAGGGTTCTTCGAACCGGGCGTGCACGTCGAGCAGCCCGCCGAAGAAGTCGGGCATGTCGTCGGTCGATCCCACGACGTGCTCGTGGACCCCCGGCATGCTCGGCAGCGCGCAGCGTGCCCAGTCAAGGTCCTGGCGCCCGCCCGGGTCGTTGTTGTACATGGTCCTGGCGAGGACACCGGTGGGGCCGGTGGCGGCGAAGTAGCACAGGGGAGTGGAATCCATCCCGCCGGAGAGGTCGCAGGCGACCGGCCTGCCCGATGCGGTCCGGGCACCGACCGCCGCTTCGAGCGCGTCGCGCAGCCGTTCGGCGCCCTGTGCCCGCGACAGCCGCGGCTCAGGGCGGCGCCACCACGTGCCGAGGTTGTAGGCGCGGCCCCCGCGGTCCACGGTGACGTAATCGCCGGGACCGACCGGCTGGAGCCCGCTCCACAGCGGGACCTCCGCGAGCGGGTGGGGCAGTGGCGGCCGCATCAGCCGCAGCGCCAGCGCCGTGCGGTCGATCGGCAACCCGCCGAGTTCGGCCAGGACGTCGGCCCGGTCGCAGACCACCCGCACACCGTCGATGAGCGCGTGGTAGACCCGGTGCACTCCTATGGCGGACCCCTGGGCGTAGACCAGGCCGCCGAGCGAGCCGACGACGCAGAAACTGCCGGCGAACCGCGCGGATATCCCGGTGGCATCGCCCACCGACCGGAGCCCGTCGCTGATGCGGCCGAGCCGGCCGGTATCGGGTTCCGCCGAACCGATCAGCGCCAGGCGGTTGGGGCCCGCGCCGTGGACCGCCACCTGTGCGTGGGGCAGGCAACCGATCAGCCACGGGCGTCCCGACGGATGGTTTGCGGCGACTTCGCAAGAGGGCATGACCCGATCGGCGATCGGCCCGGCAGCGTCGTTGTCGGGAAGCGCCAGGAAGAACCACGCCCCGGATCCGGACGTCAGACGCATGATCGGCTCCGCGCATGCCGGCGCCCGGAGCGTAGGGATCCCCGGGTCTCCAACCTCTCCTCCATGGCACCTGCACCCCTGTTTCCTTGCGGCCGCACCGTTCCGGTAACACGGTCCCGGTAGGGATCCGGTCGTACGCACCCGCCGTCCGCCTTTTCCCGTTTCCTTTTGCAAAGGAAAAGCGGGGCAGGGCACTGTGGCCTCGTACGCACCGGGAAGAGCCGGCCGGGCACTGGCCGCAAGAGCGGCAGACCGGAATTTACGCGAAAGTGTCCGGACGCGTTGCTGCCGATCGGGCATGTCTCGTGATCAAAGAACGACGGGTTATCCGTTGCAACCGAATGTAACCACCCCGACCCCCGGTTTCAAGGACGAATTCAAGCCCCAATGGAACCGATCACCCGCACCGCAACGGCCGGCGACCCGGTTGGCCTGCCGTTACAGGCTTTATGGAATCCACTCCGGCACCCCTGTCCGGGTCCGGCCAATGCTGTTGAATTTCTTGCCCTCCCTTAACCGGCAATGCGGCCACAGCATAATTCCGACATAATTCAAAAACGGTCGAGATGCACAATTGCGGGATTTCGTGCCATTTTCGTCAAACTACCGCAAACCACTGCGCACCCGTTATTCCGGGTGGGATCGGAAGGGGTCCTACGCCAGCCTGCGGGCAATGGCGCGATCCGCGGCGCCGTCCGAACGGTCCGCCGTACAACGGCCCCGACCGCGCGTGCCCCTTGCGCCACGCCCCGTACGACCTGCAGGCGAGATGGGTATCCGCGTCATCCCCGAGAATGACCGCGAACATCATCCTGTGGCCAGATGCCCTGCGGTGCCCGCGTGGGACACCGTGGACCAGTGCCTGAAATGATCACTACTCACGGGTTGACCAAGACCTACGGCGGCCGACCGGTCGTGGAGAATCTGGATCTGCACGTGCCGCAAGGGTGCGTCTACGGCTTCCTGGGGCCCAACGGGTCCGGGAAGTCCACCACGATGAAGATGCTGCTGTCGCTGGTGCGCCCCACATCCGGCGAGATCCACATCATGGGCCGCCCCATGACGCGGGCGACCCGCCGCGAACTGCTGGGCGGCATCGGCTCGCTCATCGAATCCCCGCCTGCGTACGGACACCTCACCGGCCGCGAGAACATGCGCGTGGTGCAGCGGTTGCTGGGTCTGAGTAACCGCCAGGTCTCCGAGGCGGTGCAGACCGTGCGCCTGCAGGAGCATCTCGACAAGCCGGTCCGCAATTACTCACTCGGTATGAAGCAGCGGTTGGGGATCGCGATGGCGCTGGCCCGCGATCCCCGGTTGCTGATCCTTGACGAGCCCACCAACGGCCTCGACCCCGCCGGGATCGACGAGATCCGCCACCTGCTCAAACTGTTGGCCGATAGCGGGATCACGGTGATGGTCTCCAGTCATCTGCTGGGCGAAATCGACCGGACGGCCACCGTCCTCGGCATTCTCGGCAACGGCCGCATGCTCTTCCAGGGCACCCGCGACCAGTTGTTCGCCCGGTCCATTCCCGACGTGCTGATCGACACGTCCGATCCCGAACGCGCGGGTGCCTTGGCCGCGCGGTGGCAGGCGACCCGCAACGGCGCCACCGTGCGCGTACCCGGCCTCGACCACGCGACCACGGCCCGCATGGTTTCCCACCTCGTCCGCGAAGACGTCGACATCTTCGAGGTCCGCCGCGACACCCAATCCCTCGAAGACGTTTTCATGAACCTCACCGGGGGGCAAGGGCTGTGATCGGCCGTGCCGTGGCGAACGAGTTCGCCAAGATGCACCGCCTCCGCGCGGTTCCCGTCGCGGCCGCGCTGGTGGCCGGTGTCGTCGCGATGACCTGCCTCACGCTCACGGGGCAGGGCTTCCGGGAGTCGGTGGGGGATCCGTCCCCACAAGCCTGGCGGTGGCTACTCGGCGGACTGGCGCTGGCGGTTTCGCTGGTCTCGCCCATCCTGCTGGCGGTGCTGGCCAGCCGGCAGGTCGATATCGAGAACCAGGGCAACGGCTGGCTGTTTTCCCGGACCGCAGGGCTGGAGCCCGGATACCTGTGCCGGGTCAAATTCGTGGCCACCGGTGCGATCGTGGTGGCCGCCACCCTCCTGCAGACCGGGCTGGTGTACGGAATCGGCAAGCTGGCCGGCATCGCCGCCCCGCTACCGGCCGGGCAATGGGCGGCCTACACCGCTTCGATCGCGGTCGTGAACCTGGTGCTGCTCGCGTTCCACCTGGTGCTGTCGGCGCGCATCGCCAACCAGCTCGTGGGGCTTGGCGCGGGTGTGCTGGGCGTGTTCGTGACCGTGTCCACCACCGGAATGCCCGGTTGGGCGGCCCACCTGCTGCCCCCGTGGGGGTACTACGCACTGGCCACACCCGTCGACGCCCGCACGGGCGGCGTGGCCGCGTTGGACCCGCCGCACCTGAGCGTGCTCGTCCTCGGTATCGCGGGCGGCGCTTTGTTCCTGCTCTTCACCCGCCTGTTCGACCGTCAGGAGGCCTGACCCATGGGTTCGGTCCGAGCCGAGTTCCTCAAGCTGAAGCGTTCGCTGAGCTGGGGGGTGGTGGTGCTGCTACCGCTGATGGCGGTCGCCACCGGAGCGCTCAACACGGTCGTCGCAGGCCAGGGGTTCGCCGACGTCTGGCACACCCTGTGGATGCGCGTGATGGTCTTTTACGGACTGTTTCCGCTGGCCGTGGGGGTCGCCGCGTTGGCCTCGCTGGTGTGGCGGGTCGAACACCAGAGCGGCAACTGGAACGCGCTGATGGGCCGGCCGGTGCCCAGCCTGCATGTGGTGGGCGGCAAGGTGGCGGTCTTGGCTGCGCTGGCGGCGGCCATGCAGGCGGTGCTGGTGGTGGGTGTCGTGGTCACCGGCAAGCTGGTGTTCGCGCTGCCCGGGATGCTGCCGGCCCGGTACCTGCTGGTCAGCGCCGTCATCGTGCTGGCGTGCCTGCCCGTGGCGGCGCTGCAGTCGGGCCTGTCGATGCTTATGCGTTCGTTCGCCGCCCCGGTCGCCGTGGCCCTGCCGGGCGCGGTCGCCGGGGTGCTGCTGGTGGTTGCCAAGCTCGAAATCCCGATGATGCTCCTGCCCTATGGCCTGCTCACCCGGGCCACCCAGTTGGGCACCGGGACCTTCGTCGACAGCGGAACGGTCACCGCCGGGACCGTGGCCGCCATCGCGGTTGCCGCCCTCGCACTTACCGCGGCGGTGACCGCCGGGTCCTCGGCCATCCTCGACCGCCGCGACATCCGGTAGCGGCCGAGGCGGGGGAGAGGGCGGGTGCAGCCGGCGCGCGGGGCGGTGCGCGCGGCGGGGTGGCGGGTTACTAAGGTGCTCGGTCGTGACCGAACCTTCCTATGCGGACGCGACCCGGGCGGCCTATGACGCGGTGGCCGCCGACTACGCCGCCTTCTTCACCGGAGCGCTGGACGCCCAACCGCTGGACCGGGCGCTTTTGGCGGCCTTCGCCGAACGGGTGCGCGCCGCCGGCGGCGGGCCTGTGCTCGATGCCGGGTGCGGGCCCGGACGGGTGACCGGCTACCTCGCGTCGCAGGGCCTGGCCGTGGCCGGGCTCGACCTGTCGGCGGCGATGGTGGAGCTGGCCCGGCGCGAACAGCCCGCGATCGGCTTCACCCGCGGGTCGATCACCGCGCTGGGCATCGCCGACCGGTCGCTGGCCGGTCTCGTGTCCTGGTACTCCCTGATCCACCTGCACCCCGACGACGCCCCGCTGGCGCTGGCCGAGTTCGGGCGCGTCCTGGCTCCGGGCGGCTTCCTGCAGCTGGCCTTCCAGGTCGGCAGCGAGCCGCTGCGGTTCGAGGAACCCTTCGGCCACTCCGCGCCGCTCGACTTCCACCGCCTGGACCCCGACCGCGTCGCCGAGCAGCTCAACGGCGCCGGGTTGCAGGTCTGCGAACGCACGGTGCGCGCCCCTGAAGGCCGCGAGACGACACCGCAGGCCTACCTGCTGGCCCGCGCTGCCCGCTAAGCCCTGTTTAATAGGTCCTGATCGATCGGGTCTGCCCGGCGTGCCGGTGCCTGCGCGGCAGCGAGGTCTCCGGTGGACCGATGAACCTTGAAGAAGCCGACCCGCACGCAGGCACCGGTGGTGGCCCGGCCATGGCGGCCGGTGCGTCCGGGGGCCGGGGCGGGCACGGGTCCGCTGGGCGGCCTTGCCCGCGGCCGGCAACAGGTGACCTGGGGCGGAAAAGCAGCACCGACGGCCGCGGGCGGCGGGGGCGGACGACGCACCGACCCTGCGGAAATGCCCAAACATCAAGGCTGAGACGGGCATTCCTGCATGATCATAAAACGGGAATCCGACATAGCGGGCGCACGGCCACCCCGCAACCCGACATAACGGACACGCACACGCCCACCGGGCCGCTGCAGGCTCCAGCCCAGCCGCACCGAAGCCCGCGACAGCACCACCCCCGTCACCGCCGCCACCACGCGGCTGACCCGTTCCAGAGTCCACAGATCCGACTCGAAGCCGCGGGCCCGGGCTCCCTGCTCCAACGCGGTGCGCACCCGCTCCACCCGGGCATCATCGAGTTTGGGCGGGCGGCCGCCGGCCGCGGCCGCCCGAGCCCTCAGGGAGCGGTCGGGGGCGCGCTCATTGCTGCCGCCAGGAACGTGATCGCCCAGCGCTGGGCCGGTTCGGCGCCGGCCGGGGGTTGGCGGTGGCTGGTGTCGACGCGGTCCACGGCCGCCACGGCGAGGATTCCCCGCATCCGGAACGACAGTTCTTCGGGGGAGAGGCCGGGCAGTGCGCGCGCGAAAGCCGCCAGGTAGCGCTCGCGCACGGTGTCCTCGGCCGGGCCGGTCCAGGCGCGCATCTCCTCGGCCGGGTCGCTGAGGATCGCCACGATCAGCCGCGACGTCCGGGCGCCGCCCTCGTCGCCGGCCGGCATCCCCTCGAACAGCGGCCCGGCGAACGCCTCCACCAGGTCGCTGACCGGCGGGTCCGGTGTCCGGGCGAGCAGGCGGTCGAGCCCGGCGCATTGCGCGGCGGTGAGGGGCTCGACCGCGCGGCGGGCGACCTCGGCCATGAGTTCGGCTTTCGAGCCGAAGTGGTAGGCGACGGCGGCCAGGTTCGCTTGGGCGCGGTCGGTGATCGCGCGCACCGACGTGCCGCGGAAACCGCGCTCGGCAAAGAGATGTTCGGCTGCGTCGAGGATCTTGGTGCGGGTGTCGGGTGGCGCCATGGGTGCGTACTATACAGTCGTTTGAATCAAACAAACGTTTGACTGAATCGGTACGGAGAAGGGCTGCCATGAAACTGCTCGTGTACGGTGCCGGAGTCGTCGGCAGCCTGTTCGCCGCCCGGCTGTATGAGGCCGGGCACGACGTTGCGCTCCTCGCCCGGGGCAGGCGCCTGGCCGCCCTGCGCCGACACGGCGTGCAGCTCGCCGAGGCACACAGCCCGGCCGTCCGGCAGGTACCGGTGCCGGTGGTCGAGCATCCCGACGGCGGCTACGACCTGACCGCGGTCTTCGTCCGCACCCATCAGATCGACGCGGTGCTGGAGTCACTCGCCGGCCTCGGCGGCGACGTGCTGTTCCTGCACAACTGGGCGGCCGGCCCGGAGCCGCTGGGCGCCGTGATCGGCCACGAGCGGGTGCTGCTCGGCTTCGGCACTGCCGGCGGCACGATGGACGGCGACGTGGTCCGCTACCGCGCGGCCAACTTCGTGACCCGCCGGGTTGCGACGCCGATCGGCGAACCCGACGGCCGGACCAGCCCGCGGCTCGAACGGATCGTGCAAACGTTGCGCACCACCGGGATCAACGCCAAGACCGAGCCGCAGATGGATGCCTGGCTCAAGACGCACGCCGCGTTCGAGGTGCCGCTCGGGCAGGCCGTGCACACCGCGGGCGGCCCGCATGCGCTGGCCGGCGATCCGGACGCGGTGCGCGGCATGCTCGGCCTGATGCGGCAGAACCTGGCCGCCATGCCGGCGCCGCCGGTCCCTCGCGGGTTCGCTGCGTTGCGGACCCTGCCGGAAGGACTGCTCGTGGCCATGCTGCGGCGTTTTCTGCGCAGCCCGACGGCCCTGCACAGCGGACTCAGCGACGCCTCGCCCGCGGCAAAGGCCGAACTGGAGCGGCTGGCCGCGCAGATGCGCGCCAATGCGAAGGTCCGGTAACGACACACGGCCCGCGCCCGGCCGGGCCGCATTTCGCGCGCAGGTGCGGCCGCGGCCTCCTCCCGACACCCGCGGCCGGTCGCGTCGCCGGCCCGCCGCCGCGTTCGTGCGGGCGGCTTACCGGCCCCGGGGCCCGGTCGCGTCACTTGGCGTGTGCCAGTGCCTGCTGCGCTGCGGTGCTCCACTGCGGTGCCTGGGCGCGGCCGGCGACGCGGGCGGCCTGGTGGTAGTGCTCGGCCGCCGCCGCGTGGCGGCCCAGGCCCTGGGCGAGGTCGCCCAGGTAGTGGGCGACCGGCCCCAGGGTCAGCAGGCCACTGCCCGCACCGGCCAGCTCATCGGCGGCCGGCAGCAGCCGGTTGTAGGCGCGCCGCATCGCCGCACGGTCGCCGGCGGCCACCGCGGTGCGCGCGCCCAGGCAGGTCAGCGCCTCGTTGAGCAGGCCCCAGGGCGCCTCGGGCGGCGGCTGGGGCGGGTCGGCAGCGCCGGGGTCCTGCACCAGCGGATTCACCCACGGCGCGTACGGCCCCCAGTCGGCACCCGCCACCTGCGCCGCGTCCTGTGCCGGGAGCCCGTTCTGCAGGCGCAGGCACAGCAGCGCCAGCGGCACGATGCCCTCCTCCATCCCCGGCATCTGGGCGCCCGACAGGCGGGCTCCGGCGGTGCGGTAGGCGGTTTCGGCCGCCTCAACCCGGCCGGCCGCGGCCGTGCGCAGGGCCGCATACCACCGGGTGAACACACCCACGTGCCCGATCTCGTAGCGCTCGCCCAACCGCTGGGCGGCCGCGGCGTGGTGGTCGGCGGCGGCGAAGTCGGCCAGGGCGCTGTGGGCCTGCAGCAGCACCAGCCGCCCCAGCACCTCGAAGGCGACCAGGCCGCTGCCCGCGGCGGTCTCGACCAGTTCGGCGCCGATGCCCGCGCGCCGCCGCGCACCCCCGGCGCGCTGGAAGGACTGCATGAACGAGGCGTTGAGTGCCAGACACAGCAGCGCGGGATCGCCGTCGGCGCGGGCGATGGCCTCGGCCCGGCGGGCGGCGTCGGGGCCGCGGTCGCCGGCGGCGCCGCGCAGTTCCAGGGCCAGGGCCGCCAGCAGCCGGGCGCGCTGCCGGGTGGCCTCGGCGGGCAGCGCGGCCAGGGTGCGTTCGGCCGCGCCGGCCAGGCGCCGCGACAGGTCCTCGTCGTCGTTGCGCGGCCACACGGCGGGCACGTCGAAGGCGGTGATGACGTGGGCGGTCAGTTCGGGATCGCCCAGCCGCTCGGCCGCTGCCACGGCGCGGCCGCGGTGGGTGCGCGACTCCTCCAACCGGCCGGTGACGGCCAGCGCCCGCACCATGCCCATGACCGCCTCCAGCCGCGCCCGTTCGTCGGCCGAGCCCGCGCGGTCGTGGGCGGTGAGGGCCTCGCGCCACAGCCGCGCCGCTTCGTGCGGGGCGAAGCGGTCCTCGGCGCTGCGGGCCGCACTGCGCGCGTAGCCGGCCGCCTTGTCGGCGGCACCGGGCGTGTCGGCGCGGGCGAAATGGTGGGCCAGCGAAGCGGCGTCGTCGGGGCGCAGCCGTTCGATGGCCTGGGCGGCGGCGCCGTGCCAGCGCGCGCGCCGGGGCCCGGAGATGCCCTCGTAGACGGCATCGCGCACCAGGACGTGGGAGAAACGCAGCCGGTGCGGTTCGGGTTCGGTGAGGAAACCGGCCTCGATCGCGGCCTCGGTGGCCTCCAGCGCGTCCTCGCCGGTGCCGGCGAGGCCGGCGAGGACGCCGGGGTCGATGTCGCGGCCGATGACGGCGGCCTGGCGCAGCAGCCGGCGGGGGGCGGGCGCAAGGAGCTCCAGGCGGTGGCGGATGACGTCGCCCACGCCGGGAGGAACGGCTTGCAGGGCGGCGGCGCCCTGGTCGGCGAAGAGCCGCGCGAGTTCGCGGGCGTAGAAAGGGTTGCCGCCGCTGCGGCGGTGGATGGCGCGCACGGTCGCGGGCTCGGCGCGGCCGTCGGCCAGGGCGGCGACGAGTTCGCCGGTGGCCTCGTGCGAGAGCCCCTCCAGGTAGACGCGGAGTGGTTCGCGGGGTGCCAGCCGCGCTAGTGCGGCGGCCAGCGCCGGGCCGATGTGGTCGCTGCGGTAGGTGCCCACCAGCAGCACCGGCCCGGGCACCGGCTCGCCGGCCAGGGCGCTGAGCAGCTCCAGGGTTTCCTCGCCCGCGCGGTGCAGGTCGTCGGCGACCAGCAGGACGGGGCCGCGTTGCGCGGCCGCGGCCACCAGCGCGGCGGCGCGGCGCTGGGCGCGGAACCGGGCCGCAGCGGGGTCTGCGCCGGAACCGGTGGTGGCCGCCGGCTCCGGCGGGGCGGTGCCGCCGGCGGCCGGGACGGCGCGGGGGGCCAGTTCGGCGGCGATGCGCTCCCAGGGCCACACCGGCGGGGCGCCGTCGTGTTCGGGGTTGTCGCCCCAGGCAGTGGTCCATCCGCGCTCGGCCAGCCGCTCGCCCAAGGTGCGGGCCAGCGCGGTCTTGCCGGCGCCGGCGCCGCCGGAGACCAGTGCGGTGGTGACCCGGCCGGCGCCGGCGGTGGCGGCGGCGCGTTCCAGCTGCGCCAGTTCTGCGTCGCGGCCCACAAACGGGGCCGCGCCGGGTCCTTGGGGCGGCGCCGGTGCGGCGGCAGGCGGCGGGTCGGCAGCGGCCGGAGCGGGAGCGGGTTGGGGGTGCGGGGCCGCCAGGTGCGGCTCCTGGGCGAGGATGTCGGCTTCGAGCCGGCGCAGCTCGGCCCCGGGGTCCACACCCAGTTCCGCGGCCAGCACGCGCCGGGCCCGGCGCAGCGCGGCCAGCGCGTCGCCCTGGCGGTGGGCGCGGTACAGCGCCAAGGCCAGCAGCCGCCAGGCGTTCTCGCGCAGCGGATGGGCGCTGACCTGTTCCTGCAGATCGGGGGCCGCCTCCACGGCCCGGCCCAGCTGCATGAGCGCATCAGCGCGGCGCTCCACCGCCAGCAGCCGCAACTCCTCCAACCGGTCGGCCTCGGCGCGCGCCCAGGCCGAATCGGCGAACTCGGCGTAGGCGGGCCCGCGCCACAGGCTTAGGCCCTGCTCCAATTCCTCCAGCGCGGGCCCGGCCCGGCCCGCTTCCAGCAGTGCGGCGCTGTCGGTGACGGCGGCCTCGAAACGCCGGGCGTCGACGGCGCCGGGCGCCAGCCGCAGCGCATAGCCCGGGGGAGCGGTCACCAGCAGCCGGGCGGGCCGGCGTGGCGCCCGGTCGGGTTCCAGCGCGCGGCGCAGGTCGGCGACAAAGGTGCGGATCGCCGCCACCGCGCCCTCGGGCGGGTGGGCGCCCCACAGGTCCTCGACGAGCCGGTCCAGGGGCACGACCCGTCCGGCGGCAATGACCAGCCGCGCCAGCACGGCCCGCTGCCGCGGCCCTTTCAGCGCCAGCGGCCCGGCGGGGCCCGCGGCCTCCAGCGGGCCCAGCACACCCACCGCCACCGCTGCCTGCTCTGTCCCGTTGCTGGTCACGAACCCACTGTAGGGGCGGCCCGCGGGGGCGCCGACCCGGCGGCGCCGGCACTCAACCGGTACTGATCGGTTGCTCACCTGCGCCCGGCAGGCTCATTAGCGCATCGCAAGAACAGCTGCAACGAGCCGAGGAGTCATTGTGGAACCACGCATCAGCGGATTCGACTACCAGCAGGTGCCCGTGGGCGAGGGGGTGTCGCTCAACGCCGCCGTCGGCGGTTCGGGCAGCCCCATCGTGCTGCTGCACGGCTTCCCCCAGACCCACCTGATGTGGCGCCACGTCGCCGCCGACCTGGCCGCCGACCACACCGTCATCTGCCCCGACCTGCGCGGCTACGGCGACAGCGACAAGCCCGCCGACACCGACGGCCACACCTATTCCAAGCGGACCATGGCCGCCGACACGGTCGCGCTGGCGCGCGCCCTGGGCCACGACCGCTTCGCCCTGGCCGGCCACGACCGCGGCGCGCTGGTGGCCGTGCGGGCCGGGCTGGACCACCCCGAGCACATCACCCACCTGGCGTCGCTGGACGTGCTGCCCACCCTGGACATGTGGGAGGCGCTGCACGGGCGCACCGCGGCCGTGGGCTTCCACCTGTACCTGATGGCCCAGCCGCCGGGCCTGCCCGAACAGCTGATCGGCGCGGCCCCCGACGCGTTCTTCGGCCACTTCCTGGACGTGTGGGCCAACAACCCCGAGGCGATCCCGGCCGAGATACGCGCGGCCTACCTGGCCAAGTCGGCGGCGGCGGTGGAGTCCATCGTCGCCGACTACCGGGCCTCGGCCGGGGTGGACGTCGACCACGACCTGGCCGACCGCAGCGCAGGCAACCGGTTGGCCATGCCGGTGTCGGTGCTCCAGCAGGACTGGGGCGCGGCCCTGGGTTATGACGCCGCCGCCGTGTGGCGGGCCTGGGCCGACGACCTGCGCCACGCGACGGTCTCCTGCGGCCACTTCATGGCCGAGGAGGCCCCGGCCGAGGTCGTCAAGGCGCTGCGCGGCCTGCTGTCCGCATAGGCGCCGGGCGGGGCGGCGCCTACGCCAAAACGCGTTTTTTGCCGCAATGGCAACGGTGTTTGTCGTCTCTGCCGCCCAGCGGCGAGGATTCCCGGTAGCAGGTCCGACGGCGGTGCGCGCCGCTGCGCACACCCCCAACGTGCGCCGCGGCGCGTGCCGCCGGCTACCCGAGGAAGGACGCACCGATGAGTGGGTACACCGAAGAGGACGGCCAGGAACCCGGCAAGTACTGGGACGACCGCTACAGCGAAAGCGACCGCGTGTGGAGCGGCGACCCCAACGCCGCCCTGGTCGCCGAAGCCGCCGACCTGTCGGCCGGCACCGCCCTGGAGTTGGGCTGCGGCGAAGGCGCCGACGCCATCTGGCTGGCGCGGCGCAACTGGCGTGTCACCGCCGTGGACGTCTCCGCGGTGGCGCTGGAGCGGGCCGGCCGCCACGCGGCCGAGGCAGGGGTGGCCGACCGCATCGGTTTCGAGCGCCACGACCTGGCCGAGACCTTCCCCGACGGCCGGTTCGACCTGGTGGCGGCGAGTTTCCTGCACTCGCGCGGCGACATGCCCCGCGAGCGGATCCTGCAGCAGGCCGCCGCCCGGACCGCTCCTGGCGGGGTGCTGCTGATCGTGGGCCATGCCGGCCACGCCACCTGGGAGGACGCTGAGCACGAGCAGGTGCGGCTGCCCACCTCCGCCGAGGTACTGGAGTCGCTGGAACTGGACCAGGACCGGTGGCAGGTCCTGCTCAACCAGGAACGCCGGCGCGAGCACCCGAGCCCGGGCGGCCACCACGCCGACAGCATCGTCAAGCTGCGCCGCAGCACCGGCTGAGCAGCGCTGGCCCCGGTTTGCAGCGGCACCGCTGCAACCCGGGGCGGGCGGGCCGCCAACGCGCCGCGGCGCTGCAGCACCGCCCGCCCCCGCCGGGCATAGGCTGGCGCCGCCACCCGCGCCGCGCGAAAGGAACACCGTGACCGACCGGCTCGCCCCGATGCCCGCCGACTGGCAGAGCGCACTGGCCATCGTCGCCCACCCCGACGACCTGGAGTACGGCGCGGCCGCGGCCATCGCCCACTGGATCGACGGCGGCCGCCGCGTGTCCTACCTGCTGGCCACCCGCGGCGAAGCCGGAATCGCGACCATGGAACCCGCCCAAGCCGCCCCCGTGCGCGAACGCGAGCAGCGCGCCGCCGCCGCCGTCGTCGGCGCCGCCTCCGTGGAGTTCCTCGACCACCGCGACGGCGTCGTCGAGTACGGTCCGGCGCTGCGCCGCGACCTGGCCGAGGCGATCCGCCGCCACCGCCCCGAACTGGTCATCACGATCAACCACCACGACACCTTCGGCGGCACCGCCTGGAACACCCCCGACCACCGGGCCGTGGGCCGGGCCGCGCTGGACGCCGCCGCCGACGCGGGCAACAAGTGGATCTTCACCGACCCGGCCGAGGCGGGCGTGCAGCCCTGGGACGGGGTGCGGTGGGTGGCGGTGGCCGGATCGCCCCAGCCCACCCACGCCGTCGAAGCCGAACCCGGAACGGAACGCGCCGTGCGTTCCCTGCTGGAACACCGCGCCTACATCGGCGCGCTGACCGACACCGCCCCCGAAGAGTACTGCCGCGGCGTCGTGGCCGCGGTGACCGAGGAAGCCGCCCCCCGCTTCGGCGGCCGGCCCGCCGTCGCCTTCGAACTGTTCGCCCGCTAGGTGTCCTGCTTGATCAGTGGGTTGACGACCATGCAGCAGTGCCCGGAATTCACAGCTGAGACAGGCGTTTCTGCATGATCACCGCCGGCCCGGCGCAACCAGCGCGGCACCGCCCCGCGTGCTCGCCGCCGGCCTGGGCCTGTCCCGCGGCGTGGTCGCCGAGCACCGCTACGGTCGCAGCGGTGGTCTTCGACTGGCGGGGCCCCTGGCGCTGACTCCGACCGACCGGAAGTGGCCGCCGCGGCCCTGCGGCCCGCCGGCCGCACCGACTCGGCCCAGGCCGCCGACGAGGTCGTGGACGGCTTGCACGCTGCGCCGGGCCGGCACCGGCTGATTGCGGCCGCGAGCCGGCGCTGACCCGGCGGATCCCCGCGCCTAACCCTGCTGCGCCAGCGCCTGTTGGACCGCCCGCTCCACCGGGGTGGGCGAAGCCGCATCCGGGTCGAGTTCGGCGGCGGGTTCCAGCGGCGGCTGGGCCATGAAGCGGGGCGTGGTTCCGCGGTGCGGCTGGGCGGAGTGGACCAGGAACGGGTGGCACAGGAACACGTCGCCGGACCGCCCGGTGGCCGAGACCACCGGCCGGTCGCCGCTGGCCGCAACGGCCGCGCCGCACAGCTCCAACCAGTTGCGCCCGCCCTGGGCCAGCAGCGGCGGGACGTCGCGGTGCGAACCGGTGCGCAGCAGGGTGGGCGCGTCCTGGTCGCCGACGTCGGAGAACAGGAACAGCATCAGCAGCGCCCGCCCGTGCGAGCGCAGCGTCATCGGGTCGGTGTAGCCGGCGTCCAGGTGCCAGCCGTCGTCGCCGGGAGGGTCCGGGCTGGGGAACCGCACCGGGAAGGTGCCCAGCCCCTGCGGGCGGTGCCAGCGCCGCGGTCCCACCAGCTGGTCGAAGGCCTCGTGCAGCACCGCGGTGTTGGCGGCTTCGCGGAACGGGGCACTCGACAGGCCGGGGATGCGCACCACGGGCCGGGTCCAGGTGGCGGGATCGTCGGGATCGCACCCGGTGGCCTGCCAGAGTTCGGCGCGGCAGCGCGCGGCGACCTCGGGCGGCACCGCACCGCCGATCCGGACGAATCCGTCGCGGATGAACGTTTCGATTTCTGCGCCGGAGAGCATCGTGTCCCTTCAACTGCGGATGGGGGCCGGGGGGTAGGGGCGCCCGGTGCGGACGGGACCGCCGGGGGCCGCCGGGCGCCCTCCAGCACACTGGGTTGAAACGACTGCGCGCAACCGGTTTTCCGGCGGAGCCCGCGCCCGGCGGGCGGCCCGCCGCCATCGACGATTCCACGGAGGTCCACATGCTTGTTCCCCGGTTCCTGGGGGCCGTGACGATCGCCTTCAGCGCCGCGATCATGGCCCGCCCGCGCCTGATGGCCGACCCCAGCGGCTACACCGGCCCCGACGGGCGTGTGCCGCGCGACATCGAACTCCTCATGTACGGAATCGGGACGCGGGACATGGCTCTGGGCGCGCTGATGCTGTGCGCACCCAATCCGGCGGCCATGCGGGCGGCGGTGGCCGCACGGGTGGCGGCAGACACCGGCGACCTGCTCATTTTCGGCACGCGCCTGCCACGCGCCGAACAGCGGCTCAAGATCGGTGCGGCCGCGGCCGGGTGGGCCGCGGTGTGCGCCTACAGCCTGCGCCACATCCCCGCCGCCGCGCCGCC